>JAGBHJ010000012.1 GCA_017935525.1 Clostridia bacterium
GTGTAGACGGTCAGCACGGCGGTCTTGCCGTCAGCATTTACGGTGTATTCCCAATAGTATACCGCCTTATGGTCGTAGCCGTTCTTCTTTACAAAATCGTAGGCATCCGACATAACGTCACATTCAATAAATATGGACGGATGATCCTTGAATATGGAATTAGTCAAGCTCTTTACCGTATTGGGGATATATATCCACTCAACGTCGGGAGCGTTTTCCAGCATTCCCTCACCCAATATCTCACAGCCCTCGGGGAGTGTTATCCTTGTGACGCCGGGGCCGAATGCGCAATCCGCAATACCTCTTATACCCTCGGGCAGTCTGACATCCCCCGTTGCAACGCACTTGACCAATATGCCGCCAACCACGGACATATTGCCCACCATATTTCTTTCGTCGCAGAATTTTGTGCCCTCAAAGGCGTATTTTCCTATACCTGTAAGGCTGTGGGCATCTCCAAACTCTACCTCCTCCAGATTTTCCGCACCGTTGACCGCCATGGGCGCTATCCTCAGCACAGTATCGGGGATATAGAGTCTTTTTACGTTGCCCACGGAGGCAAATATGCACTTGCCGTTACCTATCTGCGTTACGGGCTTGCCGTTTATGTAGGAGGGAACTCTTACGTTTTTGGATCCGCCCAGATATTTGGTTACCGTTACCTCTCCGTCGGATTCCTCATATTCCCACGTCTCGCCGTCATCCAGCAGATCGTAATACAAGCCGTAGTCAAGGGCAAATTTTTCCGCAACAGAATCTCGGTAGCACTTTATGTACTGCTCGTCGCTGTTGAAGATATCCGTGCCCTCAAGCCTTGTGGACTTGGAGCTTATTATGATGTACAAAACGCCCTCTGCAACGTTTATATCCGTTGACCTTACCATGTCGTACCCAAAAGGAAATCTGATGCCCTCCGCACCAACCTCGTCAAGTGCATAGGGCGCAAGGGATACCACGTTATCGGGAATAACAAACACAGCCTTGTTGTTGCTGACTGCCTTTACCAACACGTTACCCCAAAGGATCATTCCGTTGTGAGTGTTAAGTATGGACTTCTCTACGGGAGTACCGCTTATAACGCCTGCTCCGATGGACTTTAACGTATTTTCATCCTCAAATACGATATCCGTCAACGTATCAAGTCCACGGCACATATGGTCACCCAAGGAGGTAACCGTTGAGGGGATGTACAGCGACGTTATTTTTGTGTCCGCATTGGCAAAGCATCCCGGTCCGATAGCGCTCACCGTCAACCCGTCAATATGGCTGGGTATCTTTACGGCAGTTTCCGTGCCCTTGTATTTCAACAGGATGATATATCCGTTCTCCTTTTTATAGTCAAAAGCGTCCGTTTCCAAAAATGGCGTGGGCGACGGAGTCGGACCAAGTCCGGGCTTGATTATGCCCATTGCAGTCAGCGTTATCAACAGCCCCACCACAATGGCAATAAAGCCCGCAACGGATATTATTATCGCCGTCTTTTTCTTTTTGTTCATATTTACTCCAAACTTTTTTGTATGTTGATGTGTTATTTTACGTGTGCCGACGCCCGTTTTGTGAGCGTCGGCACGGTGTTGTCATTATCTCTTGGAAAGAACTTCCTTCTCGTACTCCTTGACCTCGCCAAGCCATGCCTCTCTTACGGGCACGTCCTGCATCTCGCAGTACTGATCCCAAACAGCGGCAAAGGGGTATGTCTTAAGCTCCTCAACAAGTGCAAGTCTGGATGTGTAGTCACCCTCCAGCTCGATCTGCTTAAGCAGCTCCGTAGGCTCAAGAGCAGCCTTCAAAAGTGCCTTGATCATGTTTCTTGTGCCAATGGTCCATGCGGCAATTCTGTTGATGGAAGCATCAAAGAAGTCAAGACCGATATGTGTTCTGTCAACCAGGTTTGTTCTGATAAGATTCTGTGCAATAGCCTCCAGCTCGTCGTCAAAAATAACAACGTGGTCGCTATCCCATCTTACGGGGCGGCTTACGTGGAGCAGGAGCTCGTCAGTAAACTGCAGTACGGAGGATATCTTGTCAGAAATAACCTCTGTGGGGTGGAAGTGACCTGCGTCAAGACAGCAAGCAATGCCCCTTGTTGCGGCGTAGCCCAGCATAAACTCCGTGGAGCTTACCGTGTAGCTTTCCGCACCGATACCAAACACCTTGCACTCCAATGCGTTAAGGTTGTATTCCCAGCCGGACTTGTCAGCAAATACCTTGTCAAGCGCCTCTGCCATTCTCTTTCTGGGTGCTTCTCTGTCGTAAGGAATATCCTTGTAGCCATCGGGGAACCAGAAGTTTGTAACAGCCTTGTTGCCCAGCTCCTTGCCCATGTACTCTGCGATCTGTCTTGATCTGATGCAATGGTCGATCCAGAAATTTCTTACGCCCTCGTCAGCGCTGGAAATAGTAAAGCCGCTGTCTGCCATGGGGTGTGCAAAGCACGTGGGGTTAAAGTCAAGACCGATGTTTCTTTCCTTTGCCCACTGTATCCAGCTTTCAAAATGTCTGGGCTCAAGCTCATCCAGATCCACCTTCTCCGTTGTGTCCGCATAGATAGCGTGGAGATTGAGTCTGTTGTTGCCGGGAATGAGGGACATTGCCTTTTCAACGTCTGCTCTCAACTCATCGGGAGTATTTGCTCTGCCGGGGTAATTACCCGTTGTCTGGATACCGCCGGAAAGCTCATTTTTAAACAAAAATCCCTTAACGTCGTCACCCTGCCAGCAGTTGATGGATATGGGGATGTTCTTTACTCTGTTGATAGCCGCATCCGTATCAACACCGATGGATGCATATACCTCTCTTGCAATTTCGTACGCCTTGTTTACGCTCATTGTTGTTTCCTCCGTTACTTTCCGAGAATATTAAGATATTCGTCGTAATGCTTTGCCCAAAGCTCTGTATTCTCGGGCTCGTAGTATGCATATTCTGCAGAATTTGCTATTATCTGTCTTGCCTCCGCAAGGTCCTTTATCTCGCCCAGCGCAATAAGCTGAACAGCGATGTTACCCATTACCGTTGCCTCAACAGGGCCTGCTATTACCTTACAGCCCGTTGCGTTTGCAGTATTCTGGCACAGGGATCTGTCCTGAATGCCGCCGCCAACCATGTTGATCCTGGTGATGTTCATACCTGTAACGTCCTCCAGCATCTTGATGGTGGACTTATACTTCATGGCAAGGCTCTGGTAGATACACTGTACAGTCTCGCCCCTTGTTTCGGGCACGGGCTGACCTGTTTTCACGCAGTACTTTGCGATCTTGTCGGGCAGGTTCTCACCCAGCTCAAACTCGGGTGCGTCGCAGTCGATAAAGCTCTTAAAGGGCTGGGAAGCTCTTGCCTCGTTGCCGAGGATGGTGTAATCCAGCTTTTCGCCTGACATTTCCCAATGTCTCTTTGACTGCTGAACTATCCACAGACCGATGATATTCTTCAAAAATCTTACGCTGCCGTTGTAGCCGATCTCGTTTGTAATGCAGTATTCAGCGCTTTCCTTTGTGATGACGGGCTTGGGCATTTCCGTACCAAACAAGCTCCATGTACCGCAGGAGATATAAGCTGTATTCTCATTTGTATCGGCGCTTACCACCGCACTTGCCGTGTCGTGAGTTGCAACTGCCACCACGGGGATCTTGTCACACTCAAGCTCGCGGCATATCTCGTCGGAAAGCTCGTCGTATATCTGACCGGGACGGATGAACTCGGCAAAAATGTCCTTGTTGATGCCCAGCTTTTCCACCAGCTCCATATCCCACTCAAGAGTTGCAGGATTCA
>JAGBHJ010000126.1 GCA_017935525.1 Clostridia bacterium
AATTACATTATGGAATGAAGCTTCGCTTCTTCTGATGTAATTATTGAACCAATTGAGGTAGAAATGCGGATAGCGCATTTCATTATGGTATAATAATCACGACAATTGTGTTTCTTTTTTCTTAACACCTCATCAGCCACCTGCGGTGACAGCTAAAGAACTGATCAAAGATCAGTCCTTGCCCTCAAAGGAGAAGCCATATCAAAGTTTGTCAGTTAGGTACGGAGAAATTGGTAGATTGTATAACACACTATACCTTGCAGATCAAGATAGTATAGAAAACGGACGAGGTTTTTCTCGTCCGTTTTGATTTTGATGTGAAACTGCTTTACGGTAGGTACCCTAAGCTTGCCCCTCTCTCTCGTTACTTTGTTACTACCTCAACAGCCTTTACCGCTTAAAATCCTCCTTGTTTATTATTTTGAGGAGATCTGTCGTTTTTTAGTCTTTATCTTGTCCGCCACAAAGTACGTCGCAATGCCGACCCACGCCACACCCAGCAGGCACAGGAACACCACAGCCTCCGTGGGCAACGGTCCAAGGTCCATATCCGGCTTTGCGGAATTGCCCGTGGTATCCAGCTGATCCAGATGGTAGAGGGACGTTACGTCGCTGTAAAGCTTTTCAAAATACGCCTCGTCAATGGTTTCGTTCCTGCGGATGGACTTTGCCACGTTTTCTATCATCTGTCCTGCGGCGCTCCTCAACGATGCGGAGCCGTTAAACACGGGAGTCACAAATGTGTCCTCCACGTTGTCTATCAAAAGCTTTGCCGCTTTTATCTTGACCTCGTAATAGTATTGGTTATCCTCACCCTCTCTGGCAAGATAATCCTGATACTTGTCACTTCCCTGAGCCTTTAAGGTTACGGGAACGTAGCCCTCAGTTGAGGAGTAGTCTATCTGCACGTCATCCGTCAGCAGGAACTGCATAAACAACCACGACGCCAGCACCTCCATCTTGTCCGCCTTGTTGAATATGCACATGGACGGTCCCTGGGAGATCATCTTTGGGTTTTCGTAATCAAACTGAGGTATCACTCTGACCTCTGTTTCAAAATCCACTATACTTTCCTGAGCAATGTCGGACAGCGGCGCATCTGCACCTATCCACGTTGCGCCTGCAGTGGAGTCAATGGCAAAGATACACTGTCCTGCGTTAAAGAAATTGCCCGGGTAGCTGGATATCTTAAACGTGGAGAACGATCCGCACTCCACCGCATCTGCAACCATATCCAGCACGTGCCTTGTGTCATCATTGAATATGAGAATATCGCCCTCGCTTGTGGAATAGCCCGCTTCCAGCTGCTCCAGCATCTGTATCATCATATTGTCGGTGGACTTGTAAATAAAGGGGATCATTACGTTCTGCCCGTTGAGCTTGTAGGTGCCGTCGTCATTCTTTTCCGTTGCCGCCTTGGACACCTCAAATATCCATTCCCACGTAATTTGGTCGGGAATAACGTAGCCCAGCCTTTCCACGTAGGTTCTGTTGATGTAAAGCGCCTCCGTGGACCTTACGTACGGCAGAGCATAATAGCCGTCACCAACTATGCACTCCTGCAGGAACTTGGGCACTATCTCCTCCTTTTTTACAGAGTCAAAGCGCACCTCGCTGCCGCCGAGACCGTACTTTTCGTGGTCAAAAAGATCGTCCAGCTTAACCACCGTGTTGACGCCCGTCATGTACGTGGCAATGTGGTCGGGGTAGGTTATACATACGTTGGGAGTGGTATTCGTCTGTATGTTTGTAATAACGTCATGATAGATCCTGCTGTAATCCGTATAGAGCTTTAACGTAACGTCTATATTTGGGTAATAGCTTTCAAAATCACTTATAGCCTTTTTGTAAATATTCACCTGAGTGCTGTTTGTGTCGTTCTTTGCCCAAAAGGTTATGGATATGGGCTTGGATGTGTCAAACTCATCCGGAACCTCAAACTTCGCCATGCCCTTTGAACCGTGGCAGCCCGTCAACCCCATGCAGGATATCAGCATTGCCGCCACCACCAGCACGGATAAAAATCTCTTTGATGCTCTCATCCCTTTGTGCCTCCTCTTGAAACGCCTGCCATTATCTTCTTTCTAAAAATAAGGAACAGCACTATCAGCGGCACGGATATAATAACCACCGTCGCCATCATTGCGGGGATATTCTCCCTACCAAAGCCCGACTCACGGATCGCCTGAATACCGTTGGAAACCAAAAAGTAAGCCTCCTCGTCCGTTATGAGCCTTGGCCATACGTATGAATTCCAGCACTCTATCACCTTGAGTATGGTAATAGTCACAATAGTGGGCTTGCAGATGGGCACCATCACCTTAAACAGGAATTTCAGATCGCTGGTACCGTCAACCTTTGCCGCCTTATACAGCTCGTGGGGCACCTGCTCAAAGTTTTCCTTCAGCAGGTAGATGTAGAATACCGACGCCACAGACGGCAGTATCAAGCCCATAAATGAATTCCTCAATCCCGCATTTGTCACCGTTACAAAATTGGTAATTATGACCAGCTCATTGGGGATCATCATCAGCGCCAAAAAGATGGTAAACACCAGATTTTTGCCACGGAACTCCATCTTTGCAAAGCCGTAGGACGCAAACACCGTCACAATAAGCATGATGCCAGTTGTAGCAAGTGTAAAAACAAGTGTGTTTGCCAGATAATCCAGCAACGGCACCGCATCAAATGCAAAGAAATAGTTTTCCAACACGGGAGCAAGTGTAAACAGCTTTGGCACCACCTCGCCCGTGTATTCGCCGTAGGACTTAAAGGACGTAAGTATCATCCAATAAAACGGGAAAAGCACCAGCAACGCCCAAAATCCCAGGAACAAATATATAAATATCTTCTTTACCGCCTTTGCACGGTTATGTGAACGTGTATCTTCCATATTTCCTCCTTAATAATGAACGTGCTTTTTGCTGATCAAAAGGTTGATGCAGGTAATAGTCAGCACTATCACAAACAGTATTATTGCCGCAGCAGAAGCGTATGACGGGTAACCGCCGCCGTCACCGTAGAGCATATCGTAAATATAACCTACGATGGTGTTCATCTCTGCCACGTTAAGATTTGTACCAAACAGCGCCACAGCGTCGCTGTACGCCTTAAACGCGCCGATAAAGCCGGTAATAATAAGGTAGAATACCGTAGGCGATATCATGGGCAGAGTGATCTTTCTGAACACTCTGAAGGGTCTTGTACCGTCAACCAGGGCGGCGTTGTAGTAATTCTTGTTTACAGACGCCAGCGCACTTGTAAGTATCAGTATCTTAAACGGCAAAACCACCCACACCGTGTAGAAGCACAGCACAAACATCTTTGCCCAGTATGGACCCTCAATAAAGTCTATTGGCGCAATGCCAAAGAGGGACAGAACAAAGTTGAACATACCGTCCGTGTACTCCGTAGTCTGAAACAGTATCATAAATACCAAGCCCACCGCCAACGTATTCGTAACGTAGGGCAAAAAGTATATCGTCTGGAACATATTCCTCAGCTTTTTGATGGAGGAAAGTCCCAAGGATATCAACAGCGCCAGCAGCGTTGACAACGGCACAGTTATCAGCACCAGTATAAACGTGTTTTTAAGTGCCTGTATAAAATAAGGATCGTGCAGTACGTAAAGGTAATTGTACCAGCCCGTGCCCCAAAATGTCTGGGAGGATGAATTATACCCCTCCTCAAAGGAATATATAAAAACGTCCACCAATGGGTACACCATAAACACTCCCAAAAAGAGTATCGCAGGCAAAAGGTACAGCCAGCCCTTCCAATTATTCTTCTTCATAGTATTCCTCCGTCAAAGTCTGATGCGTTCTTCCGTAGTCTTGTCAAACAAATATACCTTTGCGGGCTTAAGTCTGAAGCGCACCTGACCGTTGCCGATCATGGACAGATTTTCCGAATCCACTATCACTCTCAGCGAGCTTCCCACAAAAGCCTTATGCTTTGCCACTATGGAAATATCCCTTCCCAAAACCTCAACGGAATTAAGCTCCACCGCAAGTCCGCCGTTTTCATCAAGAACAAAGCCCTCGGGGCGCACACCCACCAGCACATCGCCGTCCTTGGCGCCATCTGCAGCCATAACTGCTTCGTCGCCTATGTAGAGCTTGCCCTCTGCAACCCTGCCCTCAAACATATTGATCTGCGGCGTGCCAAGGAATTTTGCAACAAACAGGTTTGCAGGGGCGTCATACACCATTTGAGGCTCTGCCATCTGCTGAACAGCGCCGTTGTTCAGCACCACTATCATGTCGGAGATGCTCAACGCCTCCTCCTGGTCGTGGGTTACAAAAACGGTGGTAATACCCGTTTCCCTCTGAATACGGCGTATTTCCTCTCTTGTCTGTATTCTCAGCCTTGCGTCAAGGTTGGAAAGAGGCTCGTCCAGCAAAAGCACCTTGGGCATTTTTACCAATGCTCTTGCAATGGCAACTCTCTGCTGCTGACCGCCTGAAAGCTCCGCAGGCTTTCTGTCCAAAAGCTCCTCCGTCTGCACCAGCCTTGCCACCTCCAGCACCTTTTCCTTCATCTGCGCCTTGGAAAGCTTCTTTTCCTTCTTTAAGTTCTCCAGAGGAAAGCGTATATTCTCCTCCACCGTCAGATGCGGGTACAGCGCATAATTCTGGAACACCATACCAACGCCCCTCAGCTCGGGAGAAAGCTTTGTAACTTCGTCCTCACCAAAGAATATCTTGCCATCCGTGGGAGCTTCCAGACCGCATATCATGTTAAGAGTGGTACTCTTGCCGCATCCCGAGGGACCCAGCAATCCAACAAGCTTGCCGTCCGGTATTTCAAAGCTAACGTTATCCACCGCAGTTACTCCCGGTGAGGTCTTTCCTCTGCCGGGGAATTTCTTCGTTAAATTCTCAAGTACAACTTTCATATTAACTTCCTTTTGTTGAAAAATGATTCTTTTTTATAAAATGGAGCATTCCCCCATTATTACAGTAAAGTATATCACTTTTTGCCAGAAAAATCAAGAACAAAAAGCCATTTTTCAAAAATAAGAGCACCTATTTCCCCATTCTATTGAATAAATCCCGTTTCCGTGCTATAATTATATTACTTTACACAAGGAGGAGCCCTATGAATATCAACGGCTTTCAAAAATTGACTCTGCTGGATTTCCCCGGCAAGGTGGCAGCCATCGTATTTACCCCCGGGTGCAATTTCCGTTGCCCGTTTTGCCACAATGCATCGCTGGTCACCCATATTGACCTTTCCGAAAGGATCTCGGAGGACGACGTTCTTTCCTACCTTAATAAAAGGAAGGGATTGCTGGACGGTGTCTGTATCACGGGCGGTGAGCCCCTGCTTCAGAACGACGTCAATGATTTTATCAAAAAAGTAAAGAACATGGGTTATGGGGTAAAGCTGGATACCAACGGCAGCAACCCTCAAAAGCTCAAGGAGCTTATTGACAATGGACTGGTTGACTATGTGGCAATGGATATCAAGAATTCAAAGGAAAAATATCCCCTCACCGCAGGCTGTGCCGTTGATGTTGATGCAGTATCCCGTAGTGTGGAGCTTTTGCTTTCCGACGCCGTGGATTACGAATTCAGAACCACCGTGGTCCATCCC
>JAGBHJ010000127.1 GCA_017935525.1 Clostridia bacterium
CGGTCTCTCCCTCCGTCAAAAATCAAAGATTTTTGCCACCTCCCTCGTCAGAGGGAGGCATTGGTGAGGCGTTTCCCATGACTACCTTTGCTTTAGAAAAGAGAGAATTTTGTACTAAACGATCGATATATTCACATACACCGGGGAAGTTTCGGTCAATATCCAAGTTGCATATTCTGACGATTGTCAAATTCATGGACTGCAGATCCTTGGTCCGTAGCGCGTCTTTTCTTTCCTGCTCCAGAGTATAATGCCCCCCACCGTCAAGCTCAATTATCAAACTCGCCTTGGCACAGTAAAAGTCTGCAATATAATTTCCGATCGCTTTTTGCCTTTGAAAACGCACAGGGTAGTTTCGCAAAAACTCATACCACAGCTTACGTTCCCATGGGGTCATGTTTTTTCTCAATGATCTTGCCAGTGGTATATTATTCTTGTTATACTCTTTCATGGTTTTTACTTTCTATAATCTCTCACTTCCATCAATCATAGGGAGGCAATGGTGAGGCGTTTCCCATGACTACCTTTGTTTGAAGTAAGGGAGAGCAATTGTTGTGGTTCTTTACAATCTCTCCCTTCCCTCAATCATAGGGAGGCATTGGGGAGGTGTCTCTCATGGCTCCCTCTGACGAGGGAGCTGTCAGCGAAGCTGACTGAAGGAGAGAAATTATTGAGTTTTTGTGGTCCTTACTACTTTCCCCATCATAGGATGGCATTGGTGAGGTATGATGATGTACAGAACGAATATGTAGCACTGCCTCAAATGTGTATAGCGTCAAGAGTAGTCACGATTATCTGTTGCTTTTATTCCCCAAACTCCCTGCCTATAACAAGCACCTCGTCGTCTGCTTCAATTATAGTTGCGGTGGGGTCCTGCATAAGGATGCGCCGATGCTCGTCGGGACCGAATTTGTCAGACGAATAGGTCAGCGGGTCTGACGGGTCGGAAACGTTTCTGTAAAAGCCGTAGCCGCGGTCCTTGTGTTGAACGTAGGTGTTGCCCTCCATTTTGGGGAAAGCGCACTTGTAGTCAGTATTCTTTTGCTCGATTCCCATTGCAAAAAGGTTTACTGCGCCCTCGTTAAAAATGTTATTCCTCATAACAAAGTTTTCGCCGCAGTTTGCCACGTATTTTGCCTTTATGTGAGCGCCGCCCACCTTGTCCGTCCTCTGCATGCACATTCCGTATGCGGAGTGGCTGAGAATATTGCCCTCAAACACCACGTTATCCACGTGGGACGGGTTTGTGGGGTGAGTGATGTAGAGAAAATACTCAATAGAGTAGTAGCAGTCGATTGTCACGTTGTCCTTAAAGAGTATGTTCAGCATACTGGAGTTATCATCGGGCTCGCCCACCATGTATTGGAATGTCATGCCTGCGTCGTATATCTGGTAGAAAAGACAATTCTCAATAACGTAGCCGTCGCATCCGCCGTATATCTCAACGCCGTTGCCGTATCGCTCCGCACGGACCAGTCCCTCCTTTGAATAGCTTGATGGAAGTATGGAGCCGCCTATCCAGCCGAATTCGCAGTTCTGCACTCTTAAATTCTTTAACGTACCCGTTCCAATGCCGTGACTGCCGGTATGCCTTATGCAGATATTGTCAATAGTCACGTTGTCGGCATACACGGATATGGTGTTTGTACGCAATGAAAGCTCTATGCTGTCAAAACGATCGCCCGGGTTGCCCTTGTGGGAGCAGAAATACAGCTTTTCGCTGCGCCAATCGTGGAAAAAGTGGCAATCCTCCTTGACGTCAAAAAATCCGTTGAGGGGATATCTTTTGTCGTGCTGGACACAGCAACCGTCCTTGTCGGAGAATATGGGAATATCCTTTATGCCGTAAATATCGCCGCCGTTAAGGGCGATAAAGCCTACGTCACGGGTCCTGTCAAACTTATCAGCACAAAGATACACGTTTGGTGCGGAGGTTTCCTGCCACAAAGAGGGGTCTGCGTAATTCCTTGGGGCGGAGTATATCCTTGGCTTTTGCCCCTGCCCATATGCGGAATACGTTACGTTTGGTACCAGCACGGTAAAAAATCCACGCCAGAGCCCTCCGCGTCGGAACAAAACGGTGTCTCCGCTGTGAATGGTTCCGTCCTCGTTTGCGGAGTGTATCTTTTCCAGAGTCTTCCAAGGTGTTTGGGGAGAAAGACCGTCGTTGCTGTCATCGCCGTCGGGGTCAACGTATATAATTCTACCCAAAGGCTCGATGGACGGAGTGTTGCGTATCTCCGTAATTCTTTTGTCCGTCAGTTGTCTGATATCGTTCTGTGTCATAATTCTGTCCTTATTGGCAATTTACAACCGTGTTGTAAATGATCTCTACCGCATTGCCCAAAAAGCTGCTCTTGAGGTTTTGCTCGCAGAGCCTTAATGAGTCGGGTTTAAGCAGAATATCTGTACATATCTTTGGGATGTCCTTTGAATCGCTTGCTATAAATGCGAAGTTGTGGTTGGCAAAGAAGTTGTAGTTTGGAGTTTCGCATCCGCCCACAACGTTCATCAACAGCATGGGCAAGCCTGCAACTCCCGCCTCCGTAATGCTGAGTCCGCCAGGCTTGGTTATAAACAAGTCAGCCGCCGCCATAATTCGCGGGATATCGTTGGAGTACCCCAGGGGTATAAGATTATCCATTCCCAGCTTTTGCAGGGAAGTCAAAAGCTTTTTGTTTGTGCCGCAGGATACTATAAGCCTTGCTCCATTGGGCAGGGCTCTTGCTATCTCTGCCGCTATGCTCTTGATGGGGCCGCATCCCATGCTGCCGCACATCATAAATACCAGCTTGGCATCAGCGGGAATACCCAGCTCCAGACGTGCCTGTTGCCTTGTGGGCATGGATAAAAACGCCTTTCGGACGGGAATACCTGACGCCACGGTCCTTTCTCTGGGGATGCCACGGGAGGCAAATTCATCCGCAAGGTCCTTATGGGGCAGAAAATAAACGTCTGCGTTGGTCTTTTCTATAAAGGGGTAGCAGGTGTAATCCGTCGCCAAAAGGAAGTTCTTTATGTCAAGAGGAAATTTCTTCTGCATAAAGTTGATCATTACTGCGGGGAACAGGTGTACGCTTATGATATGTGTGTAGTCGTTATCTGCAATGAATTTACGGAGCTTTCTGGTACCGAATATCATTGCTTTTGTCATGTAGTCAGTCTTTTTGACGCGTTGGATATGCTCGTTGGGTGAAAGAGAGGCTTCTGCAGGAGCCTTTGTACCGCTGTGTGAGTATCCTATATTGAATGCCTGTGGAATATGTCTGTATATGCCCGTAAAGCAGGTGCATATTATTTTTGATGCCTTGGCGGACAAAAAGCTGAGAGCATCAGCGGTGTCGCACACGTGCCCGTTGGCAACAAAGTATTCCTTTATTGATGTGGCGGAGGAGTTATGTCCTTGGCCTGTGTTACAAGTTAGTATCAAAACCTTCATGTTATTGATCTGCCTTTCTTGTAATATGATGCGGTAAAAACCGATTGTAGGATAATTATAGCACAGAGTTTGAAAAAATACAACGGAATTTTGTCTATTTATAGCACGCAAAGTGAACAAATGGGCTTTTGTGGAAAGCAAATTGTTATTCTTGTCCGAAAAAACAGTTGAAAAAACGGGGCTTATACTGTATAATAGATATATAAGGATAAAAGGAGAAAAAATATGAGGATAGCGGCAGTAATTTCGGAATACAACCCCTTCACCCTGGGGCATCAGTACCACATAGAGCAGACCAGAGCGCTGACAAAGGCGGACGCGGTGATAGCGATAATGTCCGGCAATTTTGTACAAAGGGGAGAGCCTGCGATCTTTGACAAGCAGCTAAGAACAAGGCTTGCCTTGGAGGGTGGCGCCGACGTTGTGCTGGAGCTGCCCACGCTGTTTGCGTTGCAGACTGCGGAGGTGTTTGCGTACGGCGGCACCAGGATATTGGACAGACTGGGATGCGTGGATTATTTGTCCTTTGGGTCGGAGTCCGACATTTCGTTTTTGGGCAGGATAGCGGCGTTGCTGGCTGACGAGCCTTACAGCTTTAAGAAGGAGCTGAACAGAAACCTGGAGGAGAAGATACCCTTTGCTCAGGCGAGGAGCAACACCATTGCCGCCTACTTTAACCTTTCTGAGGAGGAAAAGCTGGCGCTTTCCATGCCAAACTCCATACTTGCCATTGAGTACATCAAAAAGCTGATACAGTACGACAGTGACATTCAGCCCATTGCCATACAGAGAGTGGGTGGGGGCTATAACGACGAGTCTGAATATACGGATTATCTGTCCGCCACCGCAGTCAGAAAGCTTATAAACGACGGCAATTATCCGCTGTTAAATCAAAAGCTCCCCGAAAAGATAGCAAAGATGATATCTGCACAGACCACAAAGGCAAGGGATGAGGATTTTTTCCCGCTGATGCAGTACAAAATGATGACGTCGGGCGCGGAATATATCGAAGGCATCTCCGGCGTGACGGAGGGGCTGGAAAACCTTTTTGCCGCAAATGCTTATGCCGCTACCTATGACGAGCTGGTGGAAAACGTGCATTCAAAGCGATACACCAGAACAGCCATCAAGCGGATGCTGTACAATATTTTGCTGGGTATTACAAAGGCGGACGTGGAAAAATGCAGACGGGACGACAAATGTCTTTACGCGAGAGTGCTGGGCTTCAGAAGTGAGTCTTCGGGAGTGGTAAAGTACATAGCGGACAAGGCGTCCATCCCCGTAATAACAAACGTGCCTACGTATAAGAAGGTGCTGAGGGATACCACGCTGTTTGAGTATGATATTCTTGCCAGCGACGTTTACAAGCTGGTGACGGGTATGCCAAAGAAGGAGGGCAGACCGGACTTTAAGTTGGTGCCCGTAATGAGGGGGAATGATTTCCCTGAGTTGACGTGAAGGTGAAAGGAAATAATATGGAAAAAGAAACAAACTGGAGCCAAAGTGTTGCGGGAGTTATTATAAGGGACGGAAAGGTATTGCTCGCAAGGCATACTTACGGAAGCGGAAACGGTAAGCTTATTATTCCCGGAGGATACGTTGGCGTTGGCGAGACTCCCGAGGATGCACTCAAAAGAGAGTTTATGGAAGAAACGGGGGTAGAGGTCGAGCCCCTTGAGATAATCGGTATCAGATTTAATATGCACGACTGGTACGTTGTATTTTTGGGGAAATGGGTCTGCGGTGAAGCAAGGAGCGATGGTGACGAAAATAGCGAGGTTGTGTGGATGGACATTGACGAAGCGTTGTCGCGTGATGATGTGCCACAACTGACAAAGGAGATGCTGGAAAGCGCAGCCGCGCGGGGCGGAATGACGAAAAGACCCTACGAGGGCAAGGCTTCGACAGCGCCCCATTCTTTGTGGAGAGTGTGATCAAGACAGTTTAACTCAATATAGCACATATCAACAGAAAATGACAGAGAAGACTTTTGTGTTCTCTGTCATTTTTTACTGCAGGATGTATTAAATATAATAAATAAAACACGTTATGGAGTTTCTTGAACGCTTGCGGGCGACCAAGGACCGTCCCTATTTTTTATCACACAAGCTGATGGTTGATATTACAGCCACTCTGCAAGTACGTCCCCAAGACGGGTATAGTCGTCTATGCAGACAAAACGGAAATCGGAAAGATAAACGCTTTCGTCGTTACCGCCGACGCCGTAATCATCACCCACAAAAGCCACCTGACTGTGGTCAAAACCGTTTTCCTTGCACCAAAGGTCAAGGGCGTAATACTTGTTGAAGGGCTTGGGTGCCATGTCAAAGGACGATGAGCCCCCTATAAATACGTTATAGTCGGAGAATAATTGGCAAACCTCGCAGTAGAATGCACGTCGCTTTTTTCTGTCCGGGTCAAATGCCAGCTTATCCTCTTGGATAGCCTTTGTGCCAAGCACGGGGAATGTGATACACCCCGAGGCATGGTACTCCACGTTGTCACCGCGATAGCTTGTAAAGCCATACTTTTTTCTGAGGTAGGTGACTTTTTCTTCTATCTGCTCCTTGTTTTCGCAAGGGACGGCATCGTCACGTACCATCTTCAGCCCGTCATCGGTATATTTTGCATACTGCATACCGTAATTACCTATAACGTCCATGGGAAAGCCGCCAAGCTGGTTATGTATTCTGGCACAACTGCCTGCGCCCACCATCAAAAGGGTATGCCGCTGCGCCAGCTTCTCCAGAATTGCTCTGTTCTTGTCATCCAGGGGCGTTTTGTGTTGGGTCAGAGTGCCGTCAAGGTCAAAAGCAAATACCTTTATCATATTGCTTACCCCCTTTCTCGCAAGCCTGCTTTTTTCAGCTCTGCCATCATAAACTCGGGCTCGTTGGAGGTTATCAGCTCTGCGCCAAAGCTTGCGGCTTTTGCCATATCCTCAATAGTGCGCACGGATGCGCCTACCCACGGGCGAATACCTTGTGCAATAAGGGCGTCAAAGTCGCTTTGGGGATTTACTACGCCGTCAAAGGCAGGGGTACCGTCAGCGTTTTTGTATTTCCAAAGGCAAGCGCAGTAAAGCTTTTTAGGGAGTGTGTTGCCCATGATGCGGTACGGGAAAAATCCGTGCAGGCGGAATCTTCCGTCATATTTTTCGTCAATATATTTTAACAGAGCGCCGTCAAAGCTGTTTACAAAGCTTCTGTCCCACAGACCGTAGCTGTCAACCATGGCGATGATCTTGTCTGCGCAGGCCTTTGCCCATTCCTCGCCCTCGTGAATGTAGTCCTTGAACTCGAAATTGAATTGCATGGTGCTGTCCTTGCTTGCGACAAATTCACAAAATTGGCGGAGTGTGGGTACTCTTGTGCCCTTGAATTCTACGCCCTTTTTTATGCCGACGTCTGCGCGGAGTATCTCCTCCATAGTCAGCTCACGTATCTTTCCCGATACGTCTGCCGTGCGGGCAAGGTCGTTGTCGTGGATAAGAACGATCTCGCCGTCCTTTGTCATGTGCAGATCCAGCTCGATCATATCTGCCGAAATATCGTAGGCTGACTTGAATGCCGCCATTGTGTTTTCGGGGCAGAGGGCTACGTTGCCTCGGTGTGCCGCTACTTCGATATACATACTGTTTCTCCTTTGTAAATGATTATTCTGCAATTATTGCACCACAACGAAATGCGCCGTCCGCATTTCTACCTGAATTGGTTCAATAATCACATTATGACAAACGGAGTTTGTTCCTTATTTGTAATTATACCACAAACGCAATAAAAACTCAACGCATTACTGCAATGCGGGCTTGTGACGACATCAATTACACATGGAAAGGGACGAAGATTTTTAACTGTTCTTCGTCCCTGTTAATAAGTGGTATATTATATTATGATCGTGTGTGGAGGTATTATCTTTTTCTGTTCATCCTCGCTAACATTGCCTGCAGCTTGGGGGTATTGTAACGCAGAGCCAGAGTAGGCATTATATTCAAGACCAGGTTGACCGCTGCTACCGGCATTGCTACCGTAAATGCGCATATATTTGGGATAAATGCCATGGGCAAAAAACCTATTGGGTACGAGAGCCTGTGGGTAAGCACTCCCTTGTTACACTCAATAATAAATCTTTTTATGTATTGAGGATCGTTTGGCTCCAAAAGCGTCTTTTTGCTGAAGCCGCCCAAGCCGCCCAGCTCCCAGACCTTATCCTTCCACATTCTGACGTTAAGCTTTTTGTAGAGCTGCTTTTCTCTTTCGGAGACCTTGTACATGGGGTTGTCAACGTCAAACCATTTGTCGGGCATTTTGTTTATTACAATGGCGATGAGCCCGTCAAGTGCAAATTGGAGCGCAGTGCATACTATCACCGCTATGATAACGTAATACCATGTCGCAGTGCCGAAAATGATATTTATGATGGAAATGACCAGCATGGCAGTGCCGATCACAGTTAGATACAGCTTCATGATTCACTATAAACAAGAGGCTTTTTGTAGAAATCCTCGTAGGTTCTGACCCACGCCTCGTAATTGGCTTTCTTCATTTCTTCCTTTGCCCGGGCAGAGGAGAGCTCCCGGTTGGGGTAAATGGCCGGCAGTATGTTAATGGTGTATTCCTGCACGGGGAAACCGTCACCGTCCATAACGTCGCTGTCCTCCATAGTGATAAATATGGGGACGATGGGCGTGTTGTTCCGCACTGCAAGGGTAAACGCACCGTCCTGCATGGGCTTGGGCTTGCGGTAATTCCACCACATACTTTGCTCGGGGTAAATAAGTATTGTTTCTCCACGGTCCAACAATATCTTAACCGCCTGCAGAAATTTTTTCATGGTTGCAGTCTGGCTTGACAGCGGCAAAGTGTTGCAATGCCTCATAAACAGGCCAAAGGGCTTGGGGGGATTTGTGTAATTGCCCTCGCGGATGACCTTGTAGAGCAGCTTGCCGTCCATGTGATCTCGGAGCGCCACCCATACGGCGTAATTGTCGCACACGCTGAAGTGGTTGCAGGTGACGATCTTGCCACCCTTGACGGCAGTGTAATTCTCTATACCACGTACCTCCTTTATGATGAGCTGGCGGTTGGCGATCATTTTGTCAAAAAAGCGGGAGCCTGCAATGTTTGCTATCTTGTTTTTTATTTTGCTGGAGAGCTTTTCGTTAAGGTAATCCACCTTGTCTGCCATGAGTGGGAATGTCTCCGGGTCATCCTCTACGTCAAGATGCCAAAGACCTTTTTCTTCAAGCTCTGCAATACGCTTTATAAGCTCTAATTTGTGGGGGGATCTTTCCATGGGCTATACCTCAATTTATGCACAGTCTGTTGGAGAACGTTTCCTCTGAATTAACGATCTTTATGGCGTGCTCCAATATCTCTCGTGCTGTTTCTGCATTCTTTTTCATATCTTCAGGACCAAAGCTCTGCCTTCTTCTGCAGATATCATCATAAAAGGGCGACTGCTTGGCGTAATGCCAGAAGTGCTCGCCGTCAATAACGTCGTCATACTGCCATGGCTTTTTGTACAGCGCATAATGGACGATATTCTTTTTTCCTTGGCAGGGGTAGGGCATTGGCTCCTTGTTCCAACCGTTGGGAAGCTCGTATATCTTGTTCAGACAGAGATAATTGAGATATGCCTGGTCGGGATCCAAAAGGTCAAAGTCATATTTTGTGATAAGCTCAATGAACTTTTCCTCTATC
>JAGBHJ010000128.1 GCA_017935525.1 Clostridia bacterium
AACGGCAGAACGGGAAAGCTTTACGGCTATATGCATTACGGCATTACTCCCGATATATTTACGACGGCAAAGGGCTTGGGCGGAGGCCTGCCCATAGGTGCCTGCGTGCTGGGCGAAAAGGTGGAAAACGTGCTCAAGAGCAGCGACCACGGCTCAACCTTTGGCGGAAACCCTGTTGCTTGCGCAGGAGCCATCAGTATACTTTCAAGAGTGGATGATGCACTTTTGGCAGAGGTGGAAAAGAAGTCCGCAATGATATTTGACCGTCTTTCCAAGGCGGAGGGCGTTGTAAGCGTTACGGGAAAGGGCCTTATGATAGGCATCGAAACAGTTAAGCCTGCAGGTGACGTAATTGCAGAGTGCATGAAGAACGGCGCTATGCCCATCAAGGCAAAGACAAAGGTAAGACTTTTGCCGCCGCTGAATATTACGTGGGAACAGCTGGAAAAGGCGCTGGACACTATAGAGAATGCTTGTAAATAAGAGAGGATAATATGGATCTTAAAGGTAGAAATTTTTTGAAGCTGCTGGACTACACAAGCGAGGAGATAGAGTACCTCATTGACCTGGCGGCAGAGCTGAAGGCAAAGAAAAAGGCGGGAATTCCCCACAGAATTCACGAGGGCAAGAACATTGCGCTGATATTTGAAAAGACATCCACAAGAACCCGTTGCGCATTTGAGGTTGCGGCAAGGGATCTGGGCATGGGCGTTACGTACCTTGACCCTACCGGCTCCCAGATAGGCAAAAAGGAGAGCATTGCGGACACCGCAAGAGTGCTGGGCAGAATGTACGACGGCATAGAGTACAGAGGCTTTGGTCAGACAATTGTTGAGGAGCTGGCACATTATGCAGGCGTGCCCGTATGGAACGGACTTACGGACGAATTCCACCCCACCCAGATATTGGCGGACTTCCTTACGATAAGAGAGCATTTTGGCAAGCTGAAGGGCATCAATTTTGTGTACATGGGTGATGCCAGATTTAACATGGGCAACTCCCTGATGGTTGGTGCGGCAAAGATGGGCTTGAACTTTACGGCTTGCGCTCCTGCAAAGTATTTCCCTGCAAAGGAACTTATTGACGAATGTCAATCTATTGCAGAGAAGACGGGAGCAACACTTCGCTTTGAGAGCGATGTTGCCAAGGCGGTAAAGGATGCAGACGTGATCTATACTGACATATGGGTGTCCATGGGTGAGCCTGTGGAGGTATGGCAGGAGAGAATAGACGACCTTGCGGCTTACCAGGTAAACTCCGACGTGATGAAAATGGCGGGAGAAAAGGCTGTATTTATGCATTGCCTGCCCTCTTATCACGACATGAAGACCAAAGTGGGCAAGGAAATGGGCGAGAAATTCAACCGTGACAGCATGGAGGTTACGGATGAGGTGTTTGAGAGTAAGCAGTCAGTAGTCTTTGATGAGGCAGAAAACAGAATGCACACCATCAAGGCTGTAATGGCGGCAACACTCTGATAAATATTTACTAACATCAATATAATGGAGGGCAACATGAAATTAACGTTTTTGGGAACAAGTCACGGCGTTCCGGAGCATCACAGATTTTGCTCCTGCACCATGATCACCGTTGGAGAAAAGAATTATATTATTGATGCAGGTGCCCCCGTGGTGGACCTGTTAAGAAGACGCGGGCTGACGACTGAGGACATTACGGCAATTTTTGTAACTCATGGCCACGGAGACCACATTGACGGTCTGCCGCAGTTTCTTGACCTTGCAACGTGGTACTTCAGAGAAACGACAACCGAGATCTACCTGCCTACGCAAAAAGTGATCGATGCTCTTTACACATGGAATGCGACAGTAAATTCAAAGGCAGCTACGGAGAGTACAAAGTGCCGACTGTTGCTCTATACCGCAGGCGTGATATACGATGACGGCAACTTAAAGGTTACTGCGATCGCTACCACCCATTGCCCCGGCTCCCACGCATTTTTGCTGGAGGGTGACGGAAAAACCGTTATTTATACCGGTGACTTGGGACCTGTTGACAAGGATGCGCCCAAGCTTCATGTGGCGGAGCATTTTGACGCAATGGTCTGCGAGTCAGCTCATTTTGCCATAACGAATATGGAGCCTCTGATTGAGGGATGGGATATAGACAACCTGATCATCAATCACACAGTACCCCATCTGGAGCCTGTAAATGAGGAATTCATCAAGGCAAAGGAGAGAAGATACAAAACATACCAGTCCTTTGACGGAATGGAGTTTGAGGTATAAATCCCCTTGACATTTGTCGGGTTTTGGTGTATAATATACATAGATTGATGTCTATATACTTTAATACATATGGAGGGCACTATGGATATTAAATATACGGAATACGCAAGGCTGTTTTCTGCCATTGCAGACCCCAACAGACTTATGATATTGTCGGTATTGACGGAAGGGGAGACCTTTGCAGACAATATATTGACTCATCTGGATATTTCCCAGCCTACGCTTTCTCACCATATGAAGGCGCTGTGCGAGGCGGAAATTGTCGTGGCGAGAAAGGACGGTCGCCGTGTGTTCTACTCTATCAATGAGGATATGAGGGAGAAGCTTTTGGACAATATGCTGGACATTTTGTATAAGGATGACGAAGGCAAGGCTGCAGTTATTGCAAAGCGCAAAGCAAGACGAAAGACCGACATCGTATTGTTGTAATTGATTGATGCTGATCAATGTATAGTAGTAAAAGTAAGGGGCGGACACAATGTATCCGCCCCTTTGTTTTATTTTCTCCAAACCATTTTGTTGACCACACCGGTGTAAGACTGTATTATCTTTATAACCTTTGTGCTTACGTTTTCCTCAATGTAGTCGGGCACGGGAATACCGTAATCGCCGCTTTCGTTCATGGTAACGGCTGTATCTACCGCCTGAAGCAGGCTGTTGCCGTCAATGCCTGCCAACACAAAGCAAGCCTTGTCCAGCGCTTCGGGGCGCTCTGTGGACGTCCTTATGCAAACAGCGGGGAAAGGGTTGCCTATGCTTGTGAAAAAGCTGGATTCTTCGGGCAAAGTTCCGCTGTCGGATACAACGGCAAAGGCGTTCATTTGCAAGCAGTTGTAATCGTGGAAGCCCAAGGGCTCGTGCTGAATAACGCGCTTGTCCAGCACAAATCCGCTTTTCTGCAGTCTGTTACGGCTGCGAGGGTGGCAGGAGTATAGTATCGGCATATCGTACTTTTCTGCCATTTGGTTTATTGCGGTAAAAAGCGAAGTAAAGTTCTTTTCTGTGTCGATATTTTCCTCTCTGTGGGCGGAAAGCAGTATATATTTGCCCTTTTCCAGCCCAAGACGGGAATGAATATCGCTTGCCTTTATCTGTTCAAGGTTTTGCCTTAAAACCTCTGCCATGGGGGAGCCTGTCACGTAGGTGCGCTCCTTGGGAAGTCCGCATTCGTGGAGGTACTTTCTTGCGTGCTCGGAATATGCCAGATTAACGTCGGAGATTATGTCAACGATGCGCCTGTTTGTTTCCTCGGGGAGGCACTCATCCTTGCAACGGTTGCCCGCTTCCATGTGGAATATGGGGATATGCAGTCTTTTTGCGGCAATGGCGGAAAGGCAAGAGTTTGTGTCGCCCAATATCAAGAGGGCGTCGGGCTTGATGCTTGCCATCAGCTTGTAGGAGCAGTTGATTATATTGCCGACTGTTGCGCCAAGGTCGTCACCAACGGCGTCCATATAAACGTCGGGAGAGTCGATCCCCAGATCCTTAAAGAAAATGCCGTTGAGGTTGTAGTCATAATTTTGCCCCGTGTGAGCAAGCACACAGTCAAAGTATTTTCTGCATTTGTTTATAACGGCGGCAAGACGGATTATCTCGGGGCGTGTGCCGACGATTATCAAAAGCTTAAGCTTGCCGTTGTCCTTGAATTTTATATCGGAATAGTCCAATTTGATTTCCATATAGTATCCTTTCGTTATTCCACGGGTTCAAAAAACGTGTCGGGATGATTGGGGTCAAAGCATTCATTCGCCCACATCAATGTAACAAGATCGTCTGTATCGCTGAGGTTGATTATGTTGTGCGTGTACCCCGGGAGCATATGCACCGCGGTGATGCTTTCTCCGCTTACCTCAAAATTCAGTACCTCGTCGGAGCCGACCTTTCTCTGCTGAATGAGGCCGTGGCCTGCGACCACAATAAAGAATTCCCACTTTGTATGATGCCAATGCTGACCCTTTGTAATGCCGGGCTTGGAAATGTTAACGCTGAATTGTCCGCAACTTTCCGTCTTTAATAGCTCTGTAAATGAGCCTCTGGGGTCGGTGTTCATCTTTAGTGAGAACGCGGCCTTTTCCTTTGGCAGGTATGACAGATAGGTTGAATACAGCTTTTTTGCAAAGCTGCCATCGGGTATTTGGGGCATTACCAAGGTCTGCGGCTGGGAGCTGAAGCTGTTGAGCAGGTCAACGATCTGCCCCAGCGTAACGGTATGAGTTACGGGGTTATAGCAGTATCTGCCGTTGGCAGAGGGTGTTGGAACCACCGAGTCAGGCTCAAAATTGCAGTATTGCTCTTTACCCTCAAGGGCTGCAACAAGATCATATATAAGGTCATCAATATATAACAACGTCAGCTCTGCGTTGGGGTCGTTTACCTGTATGGGCAGGTCATTTGCTATGTTGTTGCAGAAGGTTGCCACAACGGAGTTGTAATTTGGTCTGCACCATTTGCCAAACAGATTGGGCAGACGGTAGACCAGCACTCTTGTACCTGTTTGTGCAGAGTACTCAAAGAAAAGATCCTCGCCTGCAAGCTTGCTTTTGCCGTAGTCGCCGTTGGCGTAACGGCCAACAAGGGTCGCCTGGACGGAGCTGGAGAGCATAACGGGGCAGGTGTTGCCGTGCTTTTTTAACGTATTGAGCAACGTCGATGCAAAGCCAAAGTTACCCTCCATAAATTCTGACTGCTCCTTTGGACGGTTTACCCCTGCAAGGTTGAACACAAAATCAGCCCTTTGGCAGTATGCGTCAAGCTCTTGGGGTGTGGAGTCTATATCGTAGCAGTATATTTCGTCAATGCGGAGCGCAGGGTGGGTCTTATCCTTGCCGTCACGTATACATTTGAGGGCTTCTGTCAGATTTTTGCCTACAAATCCCTTTGCTCCGGTGATCAGTACGTTCATATTATTTTCCCATTTTTGCAAGCTCGTCCTTGATGTAGTCAAGAGTAAGGAGCTTTGCCTTTACCTCGTCAAGCGTAAGTCTTGCGGTATTGTTTGAATTGAATTCCGTCAATGTATTTCTCTGGGCGTCACCCTGACTAAAGTATTTGTCATAATTGAGTCCTCTCTTGTCTGAGGGTACGCGGTAGAAATTGCCCATGTCAACTGCGTTGGCGCATTCCTCGTTGGTAAGGAGCGTTTCATACATCTTTTCGCCGTGGCGTATGCCAATGGTCCTGATATTGTCGGGATCGCCGCCAAAAAGCTCGCATACTGCCCTTGCCTGTGTTTCTATCGTGCAGGCAGGTGCCTTCTGCACCAGAATATCGCCGCTTGTGCCGTGCTCAAAAGCAAAGAGCACCAGGTCCACAGCTTCCTCAAGTGACATAATAAAGCGAGTCATGGAGCCATCTGTTATGGTGATGGGGTTGCCGCTTTTGATCTGGTCGATCCACAACGGGATAACGGAGCCTCTTGAGCACATAACGTTGCCATAGCGGGTACAGCAGATCTTTGTCTTGTCGGGGTCAACGGTTCTGGACTTTGCCACGATTACCTTTTCCATCATAGCCTTTGAAGTACCCATTGCGTTAACAGGGTATGCGGCTTTATCCGTGGAAAGGCAGATGACGGTCTTTACGCCCTCGTCGATTGCGGCAGTAAGCACGTTCTCCGTACCGAGCACGTTTGTTTTTACTGCTTCTATGGGGAAAAACTCACAGCTGGGAACCTGCTTGAGAGCTGCTGCGTGGAATATATAATCTACGCCGTGCATTGCGTTTTTGACAGATGCCGGATCACGCACGTCACCGATGTAGAATTTTATCTTTTCTGCTGCCTCGGGCATTCTGACCTGAAACTCGTGACGCATATCGTCCTGCTTTTTTTCGTCCCTGGAAAAAACTCTTATCTCTCCGATGTCCGTATTAAGAAAGCGGTTGAGAACTGCGTTGCCAAACGAGCCCGTACCGCCCGTGATCATCAATGTTTTACCGGTAAATAATCCCATTATGATAGTTGTGCCGCCCTGGGACGGCGCTACTCCCTTCTTGATTGTATATATACGTATATTATATCAATTTTTTCGGATTATGTCAAATATTTTACAAAAATCTATTGACAATAATTCGGATTAGTGATATAATTTAGTCCGTTAAAGCGTTAAAGCGAAATGCTTGGGCGCTTTTGTATTTTTTCAGCGATCAAACGCGGAAGGGAAGGCATATGGCTAATATTCATTCAGAGGCGATCGATAGATTATTCCAAGGCATACTCTCGTTGGAAACGGTGGAGGAGTGCTATAATTTTTTTGAGGACGTATGTACGGTCAAGGAGATAGTAGAAATTGCACAGCGCTTTGAGGTTGCGGGGATGCTCAGCAAGGGCGAAAGCTATCAGGAGATATCCAAGCGCACGGGGGCAAGCACAGCCACCATCTCCAGAGTCAACAAGTGCCTGACATACGGCAGCACGGGTTATAAGACCGTGCTTGACAGAGTGGAAGGTGAGGAAGACAAGTGATGATAGATCCTATAAATAATGATCTGATGAAGTTTGAGGAAAGCCTCATATTCAGGCTCAGATCCTTGTACAAGGGCTACGGATATCTGCCCTACAAGATGAGCAAGTTTGAGGAGTATGATTTTTACCTTAACAACAAGGACTTTTTGACCAGCACCAACGTTATTGCGTTTAACGATACCGACGGCAGACTGCTTGCCATGAAGCCCGACGTTACTCTCTCCATAATCAAAAACGCATCGGAGGAGCAGGGCTGCACAACAAAGTATTATTATAATGAAAACGTTTACAGAGTTTCTCCCAGAACAAAGTCTTACAGAGAGATAATGCAGACGGGTCTTGAGTGCGTGGGCGACGTTGGCGTATACAATATGTGCGAGGTGCTTTCCCTTGCGGCAAAGAGCCTTGGCATGATATCGGAGGATTACGTGCTGGATATTTCCCACATGGGTATATTGGCAGGTGTGCTTGCAGAGGTTGAGGCGGACGATGCAGTCAAGAGCAGTATAGTCGAGCTGGTTGCAAGCAAAAACGTCCACGATCTGGAAAAGCTTTGCGAGGCAAACGGCATTTCCAATGACGTCTGCAACAAGATAGCAGCGCTGATAAGCATCCACGGCAGCATGACGTCGGTTCTGGCAAGGCTGGATAAGGTGGGTTTTGCAGGAGAGGCTGCAAATGCGGTGGCAGAGCTTAAGGAGATATGCGGAGTGCTTTGTGCAGAGGATGGGGCAGACAATATCAGACTGGATTTTTCCCTCGCCAACGACATGAGCTACTACAACGGAATAGTGTTTAAGGGCTTTATTAAAGACCTGCCCGACAGCGTGCTTTCAGGTGGAAGATACGACAGATTGCTCCACAAGATGGGCAAGAGTCTGGGCGCTATCGGCTTTGCGGTGTACCTTGACGTTTTGGAGCCCTTGACGGGTGACGGCAAGGAATACGACGTTGACGCATTGCTTTTGTACTGCGACGAGGACGATTGCGGCAAAGTCATAAAGGCTGTTGAGGCGGCAAGAGAGGCCTACGGCACAGTCGTGGCGGAAAAGGCAATTCCTCAAAAGCTCAGATACAGAGTATTGTTAAAGATGGACAAAAACGGCGGGGTAGCCCCCGTGGGAAAGGAGTGACCCGATGATAAACGTTGCGTTGCCCAAGGGAAGATTGGGCGAAAAGGTTTACGAGATGTTTGAAGCCTCGGGCTACGAATGTCCGTCCATAAAGGAAAACAGCAGAAAGCTTATCTTTGAAAACGAGGAGAAGGGCGTAAGATACTTTTGGGTAAAGCCCTCCGACGTTGCAATATACGTGGAAAGAGGCGCGGCTGATATAGGCGTTGCGGGAAAGGATATACTTTTGGAGTACGAGCCCGACGTATTTGAGCTGCTTGACCTTGATATCGGCAAGTGCAGAATGGCAGTTGCGGCAAAGAATGACTTCAGAGATAACCCCAACAAAACTCTGAGGGTCGCTACAAAGTTTGTTAATATTGCAAAAACATATTACGCCTCCAAGGGCAGGGATATAGACGTTATAGAGCTGAACGGCTCCATAGAAATAGCGCCCATTCTGGGGCTGTCAGACGTTATTGTGGATATTGTGGAAACGGGTACCACACTTAAGGAGAACGATCTTTCTCCCTTTGAAACAATAGTGCCCATCAGCGCAAGGCTGATAGCAAACAAGTCCGCATTCAGATTCAAGTCCCAAGCCATTGAGGATATTGCGGAAAAGCTGGCAAAGCTTACGGAAGACAGAAAGGAAACAAAATGATAAAAATAATGAAGTACGGCCAAGTGCCCAACAGCGAGATATTTGCAAGAGATAATATCGCCGCAAACGTTGAGGACAAGGTTACTGAAATAATCAACGAGGTAAAAAGGGACGGGGATGCGGCGCTGTTCAGATTTTGTGAGAAGTTTGACGGGGCAAAGCTGGAAAGCCTTGAGGTAAGCCCCGAGGAAATAGACGAAGCATTTGCCGCAGTTGAGCCCAGATTTATTGAGGTGCTCAAAAGGGCGGCAGAGAATATAAGAGAATTCCACAAAAGACAGGTGCGCAACAGTTTTATTATAAACGAGTGCGACGGCATCGTTGTGGGACAAAAGGTGATGCCCATCGAAAAGGCGGGGCTTTACGTGCCGGGCGGTACTGCGGCATACCCCTCCACGGTGCTGATGGACTCCATCCCCGCAAAGATCGCAGGCTGTAAAGAGATAGTAATAACCACTCCGCCAAACAAAGAGGGTAAGGTAAACCCGGTGATCCTTGCGGCGGCAAAGATCGCAGGGGTTGACAGAATATTCAAGCTGGGCGGTGCTCAGGCAATTGCTGCTCTGGCGTACGGCACACAGAGCGTGCCCAAGGTTGACAAGATCGTAGGCCCGGGCAATGCCTTTGTTGCAGAGGCAAAAAAGCAGGTGTTCGGCAGAGTGTCAATAGACATGATAGCAGGCCCCAGCGAGATACTTGTGGTAGCGGACAGAACATCCAATCCTGCGTTTGTGGCGGCAGACCTGCTTTCTCAGGCGGAGCATGACAAAATGGCAAGCGCCGTGCTGGTAACGGATAGCATGGAGCTGGCAGAGGCTGTAAGCCGCGAGATAGAGAGCCAGCTGGAGCGCCTTATCCGAAAGGACATTGCAAGAGCTTCCATAGACAACAACGGCAAGATAATCGTTGCTGACGATATCCGTGTTGCCATCGACATTGCAAACGAGCTTGCTCCCGAGCATCTGGAGCTTTGCGTGGACAACCCCTTTGACTATCTTGATTCCATCAAGCACGCAGGCTCAATCTTTATGGGCAAGAATTGCCCCGAGGCTCTGGGTGATTATTTGGCAGGCCCCAACCACACCCTGCCCACAAGCGGCACGGCAAGATTTTCAAGCCCCCTTTCTGTGGATGATTTTGTCAAGAAGTCTCAATATACATACTACACAAGACAGGCGCTGGAAAGGGTTGCCGAGGACGTGGCGTATTTTGCGGAAAAGGAAGGACTTACGGCTCACGCAAGGAGCGCAACCGTAAGATTTGACCCCGAAGAAATGGAGAAAAAGGCATGAGCAGATTTTTCAGCAGTAAATATAAGAGCTTAAAGGCGTACGTTCCCGGTGAACAGCCCAGGGATAAAAAATACATCAAGCTTAACACAAATGAGTCCCCATACCCGCCGTCAGAGGCAGTGACAAAAGCGGTGGAAAAAGAGATAGGACTTCTTCAGCTCTATTCCGACCCGGAAACAAAGGCGCTCAATGCGGCAATAGCATCTCTTTGGGGCTTAAAGGCGGAGCAGATAGTTTCCACAAACGGCTCCGACGAGGCGTTGAACTTTGTGTTTATGACATTTTGTGACAAGGATCACCCCATTGCATTCCCGGATCTGACATACGGCTTTTATTCCGTGTTTGCACAGCTCAACGACGTTAAGTACAAGGAGATCCCCCTTAAGGATGACTTTTCCATCGATTACAAGGACTATTGCGGTATCGGCATGAACGTTGTTATTGCAAACCCCAACGCCCCCACGGGCTTGGTGATGCCCTTGTGGCAGATAGAGGAGATAGTCAAGACCAATCCCGACAACGTGGTTGTGATAGACGAGGCGTATATTGACTACGGCGGACAGTCGGCAACAAGCCTTATTGACAAGTACGACAATCTTATAGTTATACAGACCTTCTCCAAGTCAAGATCCATGGCAGGCGCAAGATTGGGCTTTGCGGCGTCCAACACAGAGCTGATAAAGGATCTGAACACAATACGTTTTTCCACAAACCCCTACAACGTAAACCGAATGACGGCTGCCTGCGGTATTGCCGCCATTGAGGATAACGGATACTACATGGACAACGTAAAGAAGATAATAAACACCAGAGGCATCGTAAAGGCGGAGCTGGAAAAGCTTGGCTTTGAGGTGCTGGAGTCACACACAAACTTTGTGTTTGCAAGGACGGACAGGATAGAGGGCGAAAAGCTCTACTTGGGTCTTAAGGACAGAGGCGTTTTGGTAAGATACTTCAGCAAGGAAAGAATAAAGGATTACAACAGGATCACCATAGGCACTCCCGAGGAAATGGAGCGCTTTATTGAGGCGGTCAAGGATGTTTTGGGAGAATAAATATGAGAAAGCACGAGATCATCAGAACAACAAAGGAAACGGACATCAGCCTTGCCCTCTGTCTTGACGGCACGGGCAAGAGCAATATCGATACGGGCTGCGGATTTCTTGACCATATGCTGACTCTGTTTGCAAAGCACGGCAGGTTTGACCTTGACGTTTGCTGTAAGGGCGACGTTGAGGTGGACTATCACCACACCGCAGAGGATATTGGCATCTGCTTGGGTATTGCCTTTAACAAGGCTCTGGGGGACAAAAAGGGCATCGTAAGATACGGCGATATGATCCTCCCCATGGACGAGGCGCTGGTGCTGGCGGCGGTGGATATTTCCGGCAGGGACTATCTGGGCTACACTCTGGACATTCCTACGGAAAAGATAGGCGATTTTGACAGCGAGCTGGTAAAGGAATTCTGGCTTGGTTTTGTGCGCAACGCAAAGCTTACACTCCACATCAAAAAGCTGGACGGAGAAAATTCCCACCACATTGCGGAGGGTGCGTTTAAGGCTGTGGCAAGAGTGCTTAAGGCAGCAGTTGCCATTGACCAACAGTATGCGGACGAGATCCCCTCTACGAAAGGCGTGCTCTGATGATAGCGATAGTTGATTACGGAGTGGGCAACCTGTTTTCGTTAAAGTCATCCTTCGGTAGTCTTGGCGTGGATATCGTTGTCAGCGGTAATGAGGAGGTTATCCGTTCCGCAGACAAAATAATACTCCCCGGTGTGGGCGCATTTGAGGATGCGGCAAAAAAGCTGAGGGCTACGGGGCTTGATGCTGTCATAAAGGATGAGGCGGCAAAGGGCAAGCCCATAATGGGTATTTGCCTTGGTATGCAGATGCTTTTTGACAGAAGCCTTGAATACGGCGAGCACAAGGGCTTGGGGCTCATAAAGGGTGACGTCGTACCCATGGAGGGCGTTATCCCCAAGGAGCTTAAGATCCCCCACATAGGCTGGAATGCGCTTTGCTTTAACGGCAAAAGCAGCAAGCTGTTCAAATACATAAACGAGGGAGACTGCGTGTATTTTGTCCACTCTTTTTATGCGGCAAATTGTGATGACGCAGTTATCGCTACGGCGGAATACGGCAAGGAGCTTACTGCTGCGGTGGAATGGGGCAACGTTTACGGCTGCCAGTTCCATCCAGAAAAAAGCGGTAAGGTTGGGCTTGCGATACTGAAGGCGTTTTGTGAATTGGAGGATGAATAATGAATATTTTACCTGCAATAGATATTATAGGCGGCAAGGCTGTAAGGCTTTTTAAGGGCGATTATGCGCAAATGACTGTGTATAATGACGACCCTGTTGCCGTTGCAAAGCATTTTGAGGAGTGCGGTGCAAAATTCATCCATCTGGTGGATCTTGAAGGCGCAAAGTCGGGCGGTACGCCGAATATTGATACCGTAAGGAGGATAGTTGAGTCAATGTCACTTTTTGCGGAGATCGGCGGCGGCATTCGTTCCATGGAGGTCATAGAAAAATACATGAGCATCGGCGTGGGCAGGGTCATTCTGGGTACTGCGGCGGTGACGGACGAGGCGTTTTTGGTAGAGGCTGTTAAAAAATACGGCTCTGCCATTGCTGTGGGTATCGACATAAAGGACGGCTATGTTGCCATCAAGGGCTGGACGGAGAATTCTCAATATACCTTCCTTGAATTCTGCAAAAAAATGCAGGAGATAGGCGTTGGTACGGTCATCTGCACGGATATTTCCAAGGACGGCGCCATGAGGGGCACCAACAGAGAGCTGTATAAGGAGCTTTCTCAAAAATTCAGCATGAATATAATCGCCTCCGGCGGCGTTTCGTCCATAGAGGACGTTAAGGCGTTAAAGGATATGGGTATATACGGTGCCATTATCGGCAAGGCGTACTATACGGGTGCCATCGACCTTAGAGAGGCTTGTGAGGTGGCGGGATGATAACAAAAAGAATAATCCCCTGTCTGGACGTTAAAAACGGCAGAGTTGTAAAGGGTGTTAATTTTGAAGGATTGAGCGACGTTTCCTCCCCTGTGGAGCTGGCGAAGTATTATTCTGACAACGGCGCTGACGAGCTTGTGTTTTATGATATAACCGCTTCTGCAGAGGGCAGAGCATTGTTTACGGACATACTTTGTCAGGTGGCAAGCACCATCTTTATCCCTTTGACGGTGGGGGGCGGCATAAACACGGTTGATGATTTTGAAAGAGTACTGAATTGCGGCGCAGATAAGGTCAGCGTAAATTCGGGCGCAATAAGAAACCCCAAGCTGGTTGAGGAGGCTGCAAGAAAGTACGGCGACCAGTGCGTGGTGCTTTCCGCAGACATCAAGCGAGTGGACGGCGAGTTTAAGGTGTTTGCCAAGGGCGGCAGAGAAAACACGGGCATGGAGGCAATATCCTGGATAAAGCGATGCGTTGATATGGGCGCAGGCGAGATAGTCGTAAATTCAATAGATACCGACGGCGTAAAAAAGGGCTTTGACCTGGAGATGCTGGAGGCAGTATGTAATGCGGTAAACGTACCGGTTATCGCATCGGGTGGTGCAGGCTGTAAGGAGGACTTTGTGACGCTGTTCAACACGTTGGACAAGGTGGATGCAGGTCTTGCGGCATCGATATTCCATTTTGGAGAAGTAGAGATATCCGATCTGAAGCAGACCCTTGCACAAAACGGCATAGTAACAAGATTGATATAAAGGAGAAGAGTTATGATAAATATAGATGAATTGAAATTTGACGAAAACGGACTTATCCCCGCTATTGTGGTGGATTCCATTACAAAAAAGGTGCTGACATTGGCATATATGAACAAAGAAAGCCTTAAGATCTCCATGGAAAAGGGGCTTACCTGCTTTTGGAGCAGATCCAGACAGGAGCTTTGGCTCAAGGGGGAAACCAGCGGCAATTATCAGCACATAGTGTCCATCACGGCGGATTGCGACAAGGACGCTCTGACTGTTGTGGTGGAAAAGGATGGCCCTGCCTGCCACAAGGGCACGGATTCCTGCTTTAACGATGAGGTTTGGCACAGCGAGGACAAGAACGAATTCTCCCTTGAGGGCTTGTACGACCTTTTGGTGGGCAGAAACGAGACCAGACCCGAGGGCTCATACACCACGTATCTCTTTGAAAAGGGCATAGACAAGATACTCAAAAAGGTTGGTGAGGAGTGTACGGAGGTCATCATTGCAGGTAAGGCTGACGATAAGAAGGAAACGATATATGAGATAGCGGACCTTGCTTATCACGTGATGGTGCTGATGGTGCAGATGGGAATTTCCGTTGAGGATATCCACCGTGAGCTTGCCTCCAGACACGTTATCGACCACAAGGTAAAGCAGGAAAAGATGACAAAGTGACCTCGGGGGAATATTGAATGATACTTTCAAATTACCACACCCACACAAAGTATTGTGACGGCAAAAACACCGTTGACGAGATGGTGCAGAAGGCGATAGAGCTGGGATATACCTCCTTGGGCTTTTCGGGCCACGTATATGCGTATTTCGCAAATGCGTGGTGCATGACAAAGCAGGGTACGGTGAATTACATAAACGACGTTGCCGCTGCAAAGGAAAAGTACAAGGACAAGATAAATATTTACTGCGGAATAGAGCAGGATTATTTTGCCATGGACGACGGGCATAAGTACGACTACGTTATTGGCTCCGTCCACAGAGTAAGAGCGCCGGGCGGAGATTTTGTTGACGTGGACAATACCGCCGAGGCGCAGCTTTACGGGGTTGATGAATACTACGACGGTGATTACATGGCGTTTGCGGAGGATTATTTCCGACAGATGGCGGACGTTGTCAACAAGACAAAGTGCCATATCGTGGGACATTTTGATCTTTTGGCAAAATTCAACGAGAACGACGAGATGTTTGACACGTACTCCCATCGCTACATAAAGGCGTGGAAGGAGGCGCTTGATGCGTTGCTGGAAAATAAGGATATCGTATTTGAGGTAAATACGGGCGCCATCGGCAGGGGATACAGAACGTCACCCTACCCCGAGCCTGCAATGCTGGAGTACATAAAGAGGGGCGGCGGTACTGTTATCGTAACCAGCGACTGCCACAATGCCGCAATGCTGGATTGCGGTGTAAAGGCGGCATATGAGTTTGTGGAAAGCATCGGAGTCAAGTGCATCGATTTTGAGGACTTTATAAAAGAGGGGAAGACAAGGTAATGATACTGTCAAATTATCACACGCACACCGTCAACAGCGACGGTAACAACACCGTGGACAGGATGGTGGAAAGGGCTGTTGAGAGGGGCTTTACGTCATTGGGCTTTTCAAACCATTCTTATACAAAGCACTACGAGGGCGGAAGCATCCCGCCCCATCGCATTCCCGGGTATTTTGAGGAGATAGATGCCGCAAAGAAAAAGTATGGTGACAAGATCAACGTGTACAAGGGCACGGAGTGGGACTACTACACGGAGGACGACGGCTTTGACTACGAGTACAGAATAGGCTCCGTTCACTATATAGAGGAGGACGGCGTGCTTTACGATGTGGATATTTCCGGTGGCGACCTGATCAATTCCGCAAATAAATATTACAACGGCGACATTTTTCGCTTGACGGAGATATATTTTGAGCACGTGGCGGACTTGTTTGACAGAGTGGATTGCGACATCGTGGGACATTTTGACCTTGTGGCAAAGTTCAACAAAAACAATTCCGTGTTTGATGCCAACGACCCACGGTACGTAAACGCATGGAAAAAGGCGGTTGACAGAATTATGAAGCACGATGGCATCGTGTTTGAGGTAAACGTCAGCCCTGTTTACAGAGGATACAGGGATGAGCCCTTCCCGTCAGTACCCATGATAGAATATATCAGAGATAAGGGCGGCAGGTTTATCGTTACTGGCGACTGCCACGAATCCGGTGCCCTTGGCGTGTGGTTTGAGCAGGCGTACGCTCTGCTGGATAGCCTTGGCGCAGAGTACATTGACTTTGAGGATATCGTAAAGAATAAAAAATGATATATGACCCGATGCCGAGCAAACGTCATCGGGTCCTCTTTTCTGCAAAAACAGACAAGTATTTCAAAATCCACTTGATTTTATAGGGCTTTTGTGGTAAAATATACTGGTTAAAATGTGTAATTTATGATATGAGGTGGAAATATGAGAAATTTGTTCGCTGTTTCGGACATGACCAAGGGCTCACCGTGGAAAAGCATTCTGACGTTTGCTTTCCCCATGCTCATTGGTAATATTGCCCAGCAGCTTTATAATACTGTGGACAGTATTGTAGTTGGTAAATACATAGGAGATAACGCCCTTTCCGCCGTTGGCAGCGCGGCACCCATCCTTAACCTGCTTTTGGTGCTTTTTATAGGTATATCATCAGGTGCCAACATTATGGTATCCCAGTATTTTGGCGCTAAAAAGAGGGACAGCCTCTCTTACACCATCGGCAATTCCATCACCGTGACGGCTATATGCTGCGTCATTATGATACTGATAGGCGTTCCTGCCATTCGTCCCGCATTGGAGGCGCTCAATACTCCCGAAAGCATTATCGACTGGTGTACGGATTACCTTATGATCTCATTGTTCGGTATTGCGGGTATGGCGTACTACAACATCCTCAGCGGTATTATCAGAGGATTGGGTGACTCCGTTTCCGTATTGATATATCTGCTTGTTGCTACGGCCATCAACATCGTGCTGGACGTTTTCTTTGTGGCAGTATGTGGCATGGGCGTTGGCGGCGTTGCACTGGCAACGATCATTGCTCAGCTCATCTCATCGATTTTGTGCATGATAAAGCTGGCAAGGATGAGGGAATACTTTGACTTTGGCAAGACGTATATGAAGCCCGTCGGCTCCTACGTGGGTACTCTTATTAAGCTGGGTCTGCCGTCAGGCGCTACCCAGGCGATATTCTCCTCGGCTATGCTTTTGGTGCAGAATCTTACAAACCAGTTTGGTGAGCAGTTTATTGCCGCAAACGTTGTTGTAATGCGTGTGGACGGTTTTGCCATGATGCCCAACTTTACATTTGGTATGGCTTTGACCACGTATGCGGGTCAGAACGTTGGCGCAGGTCTTTACGACAGAGTAAAGCAGGGCGCAAAGCAGGGCACGTTGATCGCGTTGGGCTGTTCTACTGCAATAACGCTGATAATCCTCTTGTTCGGTAAATTCCTCATGAGCGTGTTTACGGACACAGCGGAGCTTGTTGACCTCAGCTATTACCTTATGAAGATATTGGCGGTGGGCTATATTGCCGTTGCGGTAACACAGAGCCTTTCCGGCATTATGAGAGGTGCGGGCGACACTATGACACCTATGTGGATATCCCTCATTACAACGGTCGTATTCCGTGTGCCGATAGCTTACGTTATATCTTATCTTACAAGGACGGCAGAGCTTCCCTTGGGCAGATTTGAGTGCATACAGATCTCTTTGCTGGCATCCTGGCTTTTGGGTGCGCTGTTGACCGTTATATTTTACAGAGTTGGCAGCTGGAAGAAAAAGGCGATCAAATAATATATTCGTCGGATGGGGGACTGTCCGACGATAGCTTTATAAAGGAGAAATCATGACAGTAAACGATGCTTGTTTTTACGTTGTATCTCAAAGGGAGGGCATGATAAAGACCACCTTCAGCACGCCCGACAGCTCTGCGGAGTTTGAAAAGATATCCATCCGCCCCGTGGTTATAAAGCAAAAGCCACAGT
>JAGBHJ010000129.1 GCA_017935525.1 Clostridia bacterium
AAGAGCAAAAAGAACTCCTTTTTGGGCAGGGAAAGGGACTATGCCCCCTTGGTAACGGTCATTGAATCCATATCCACCTCGGCGTCACCGACTGTTATCCTACGCTCGCTGGTTGCCTTGGCGCGGCGTAAAAGCGCGCTGATACGCATTATCATCTCGTCCATATCTATGGGCTTGACCATGTAATCGTCCGTGCCTGCGGCAAAGCCCATTCGCTTGTCGTTAAGTGACTCAAGTGCTGTTACCATCAGTATGGGCATATCCTTGTCGGTATTGCGGATGGTCTCCGTTATTTCGTATCCGTTCATGCCGGGGAGCATTATGTCGCACACCATCAGGTCTATGTGGTTGTTGTCTATGGCATCAAGAGCTTGCTTGCCGTCTGCTGCCTGTATTACGTTAAAGCGGGATTTTTTAAGCACCGCGCTCATAAGCTTTCTGAGGTTATCGTCGTCCTCTACTACAAGTATGTTGAACATTTTTGACTCCTTTGTAAATATTTTATGAACATATTATATATTTATTTGGAGAATTTTTCAAGGGGGCATGGGCAAAGTTTACACAAAATTAGCCAAATATTAATATGGAGTTCATTTTGCGGAAAAATATGCGGAAATGAGGTTGTAAAAAACAGCAAAATGTGATAAAATATCTACGTTGTATTCTAGGATACAAAATATACGAAACAAAAGGAGAACAGATATGGATCTGGATCATATGTTAAATGACCCCAACGAAAAGCCCTTAGACAGACTGGTAACTGACGGTGGATTTTGCGGTATTTTCAGAACTATTGGTTGTATAGGGGACAGCCTTTCATCGGGCGAGCTTGAGTCTCTGGACGAAAACGGCGTAATGGGCTGGCACGATATATACGATATTTCGTGGGGACAGTATATTGCCCGCATGGCAGGATGCAAGGTGTATAATTTTTCTGCAGGCGGCATGAGCGCAAGGTGGTATCTTGATAGCTTTGCTGAGTCAAGAGATATGTGGAACCCCGACAAGGCGTGCCAGGCGTACATAATAGCGTTGGGCGTTAACGATTTTGTGTCCGGCGCGGATACCCCCGTGGGTAGTGTGGATGACATCTGCCGTGAGGATTATACGCAGAACAAGGATACATTCGTAGGCAATTTTGCTAAGATAATGCAGAGATATATGGAGATACAGCCCGGGGCAAGGTTTTTCTTGGTTACGGTGCCGTCCTACGGGGACAATGGAGGCTGGGAGAAAAACGCAACAGTCCACCAGCAGCTGATGTATGATCTGGCAGAGTATTTTGACAATACGTACGTGGTTGACCTTAAAAAGTACGGCCCTGTATACGATGGGGAATTCAGAAAGAAGTTCTTTGTGGGCGGACATATGAACACGGCGGGTTATCTTCTCTCTGCAAAGCTTATTTCGTCCTACATTGACTACATCGTGCGCCATAATCTGGAGGACTTCAGCCAAATCGGCTTTGTGGGCACACCCTACAAGTACGTTGGTGAATAAGCAGAAAGAGGTTAAAGGATGGATAAGTGCAGACCGACTATACTTGCCTGCTTTTTGAGCTACATAGTACAGTCAGTAATAGTAAATTTTGCTCCTTTGCTTTTTGTGACGTTTTCCGAGGAGTTTGACGTAAGCCTTGAGCTTTTGACGTTGCTTGCGACTCTTAACTTTGGCGTTCAGCTGACGGTGGATCTTTTGGCGTCAAGGTTTATACACAAGATAGGATACAGAAAGGGAATGCTGCTGGCGCATACCATGGCGTTTTTGGGACTTGTATCCATGATGGTTCTGCCGGACCTTTTGGGTGGCTTTGCGGGATTGCTGATATCCGTAATGATATACGCTGTTGGCGGAGGCTTGCTGGAGGTGTTGGTAAGCCCTATCGTTGAGGCTTGCCCCACAAAGAACAAGGCGGGAATAATGAGCCTTATGCACTCCTTTTATTGCTGGGGTGTGGTGGCAACGGTATTGGTGAGCACGGGATTTTTTGTGCTTTTCGGTACACATAATTGGCGAATAATGGCGATCATATGGGCGATACTGCCGTTGTGTAATTTTCTGATGTTCTTAAAGGTGCCGTTGTACCCGATAGTTTCCGAAGGTGAGGATAAGCCCAACTACAAGGAGCTTTTCAGCCAGAAGGTATTTGTGCTGATGCTGGTGCTGATGGTTTGCTCGGGCGCTTGTGAGCAGGCTGTGGCGCAGTGGGCGTCTGCCTTTACGGAAAAGGCGCTTTCCCTTGATAAGACAACGGGTGACCTTTTGGGCGTGTGCGGTTTTTCCGTAATGATGGGCATTGCCAGAATGGGCTATGCAAAATTCAGCGAGAAGCTGCCCATGAAGCCTGCGATGATATTCTCTGCGGCGCTGTGTATAGTAAGCTACCTTATAGTGTCGCTGTCAAGCTCTCCCGTGGTGGGACTTATAGGCTGCATAGTTTGCGGTTTTTCCGTTGGACTTTTCTGGCCGGGTACGTTTTCTCTGGGTACGGTGTCCGTAAAGGGCTGCAGCACTACCATGTTTGCCTTGATGGCATTGGGTGGTGACATCGGTTGCTCATTGGGACCATCCGTTGTAGGCGCAGTATCGGGAATGTTTGGCGGCGAGTTTAAGATAGGTATCCTTGCGGCAATCGTTTTTCCCGTGGTGCTGTTGATAGGCTTGATATTACTGACAAGAATGAAAGAGAAAAAGGCGTTATAATAAAAAACAGATAACAAAACGGCAGACCGTGGGTAAATGCGGTCTGCCGTTTGTTTTTGTGTCAGATGACCTTTTTTGCAATTCCGATGGTGTACTTTTTAGCAATGTCGGGGATGGCTGCGAGCATTGTCTTGCCACCGCAGATAAACTGCTTTTCGGGGGATTTTGTCATACAGCAGCATACGGGGATGGTGATCATGATCGCCGCAATGCCTGCGATACAGGCGAGGCCTGTCATTTCTTTACTGTTAAGCTTCATAATACGGACTCCTTTGAGATGATGTAGCTTTCCGCAATAATGCGGTCAAGGTGCTTTTATTATCTGCAATATCTGCGGATATTATTCACCGTGTGTGCCTTATATGATACCAATTTCACAAATTTTTCAAAAAAGGTCTTTACTTTTGTGGGACGATGGTATATAATAAGATGAGAATAAAATCGGGGGAGTGTAGGGTAATGAAGACCACGTTGATCGACCTTTATCTGGAGAATATCACCAAGGAGCAGAGGAGAAAGGTTCTTTCCGTGCTTGAATTTATTGGCAGATCCTTGCCCGATGGAGTTTTGTCCAGCGTATTTACGTTGCCGGGGTACACGGTGGACGGCATACCTGTATGCAGTCTGCGGGCAAAGGGCAGAAGGCTGACGTTAAGGTTTTTCCAAAAGGATGTTTTTGCCGTATTTGCAGACAGATTCAGCCATCTGGACGTCAGCGCCTGCAGTGTGACCTTTGACGAGCCCGAGGATATAAAGATAAGAGCGACAGGGGAGCTTGTCCGCTTGACGGCAAGGACTGTGCGCGTGGATGCGGCGTTTTTGAGGTCCATAAGAATGCGTGATTACGGATATTATGACAACGTGTTCTTAAAGCCAAAAAAACGGTAATTACTTGGTTGAAAGGCTGTACGGATGATACTTACGGTTACGATGAACCCTTGTATAGACAGATACGTGGAAACGGATAGTCTTACTGTCGGGGGCACAAACAGAATTGATCTTGGCAATGACGTAGCGGGTGGCAAGGGTATAAACGTTGCCAGAGTGCTCAAAAGCATGGGCAAGGAGCCATTGTGCACGGGCTTGAGCTTTACCGACGGCTCGGAGGTGCTGACGGAGGCTCTTTATAACGCAGGAATCGCCGAGGACATGGTGACGGTCAAGGGTAAATTGCGTGTAAACCTGAAGATTCGGGACAAAAACGGTGTTACCACAGAGATAAACCAGACGGGCGAGTGCCCCGACGGCAAAGCGGTTTATGCTGTGACTGACAAAATTATAAAATACGCCCCAATGGCAGAGGCGGTGGTGCTTTCGGGTAGCTTGCCCAAGGGCGTTGCCCCGTGCTTTTACGGGGATATAATAAGAGAATTGAATGAGCATGGCGTCATAACGGTGCTGGATACGGGCGGACAGGCGTTAAAGGACGGAATTCCGGCTTCGCCGCGGATGTTGAAGCCCAATTATGACGAGATCACCGCGATGGCGGGGGTGACCTCTGCCACGGCGGAGGAGCTGGCAAGGATCGCCGCAGGGCTTTGCAGAGAGCATGGGGTTGGGCTGGTTTCCGTATCCCTTGGAGGTGAGGGCGCAGTTATTACCGACGGCAATACTGCGTTTTTGGCAAAAAACGCCGAGGTGGATGTGGTGTGTACCACGGGAGCAGGGGATGCAATGGTGGCTGCACAGACCTTTGCCTTGTGCAGAGGGTTTGACATGGAGCAGGTGTTGAGGCTTGGCATGGCGGCAGGAAATGCATGGGTGGCAAAGCCTGCCGGGGATGAGCTTGATTACAGACTGATGAGAAGCCTTATGGGCAGAATAAATATTGAAAGGATCAATTTATAAAAGGGTGAGGACATGACAAAAATAATAAATGCAAGAGTTCTTTGTGAAAACGGATTTGAGCAAAGGGACGTATATTTTGACAACGGAAAGATCAGCTTTGAGGGCAACGGAGCAGACTGTGTGGTGGATGCCGCAGGAAAAATGCTTTTGCCCGGCTTTATTGATATTCACATTCACGGCGTAAGAGGTTGTGATTTTAACGACGGCGATGTTGACGGGCTTGACACTATTGCTGAATTCTGCGCAAGCCACGGCACAACGGGCCTTTTGGCTACCACCAGCACGGCGCATATTGAGGCGTTGAGAAAAGCGGTGGTTGCAATCAGCACAAAGATGGAAACGGGTACTGTTGGCGCAGGTATTTTGGGTTTGCACATGGAAGGACCGTTCTTTTCCACAATGGCGTTGGGTGCGCAAAACCCCGAGTACGTGCTGGAGATGACGGTAAAAAATCTGGACTATATTCTGGGCGACAATGCTCATATCTTGAGAATGGCGGCACTTTCTCCCGAGGCTACGGGTGCGTTTGAAATGATAGACGAGCTGAAGCGCCGCGGAGTTGTTTGCGCCATAGGCCACACGGGTGCTGATTATGATACAGCAAGCAAGGCTCTGGAAAAGGGCGCAAATATGCTCACACACTTCTACAACGCAATGACTCCCTTAAAGCACAGAGACCCCGGCGTTGTGGGCGCTGTGTTTGAAAGAGGCGATGCTGACATTCAGCTGATATGCGACTTTATACACGTTCACCCTGCGGCGCTTAAGGTTGCCATCAAGAACGTCAAGAGGGAAAACGTTATAATGATAAGTGACGCTATCTCGGGCACGGGCTTGGGTGACGGACAATATATGTTGGGTGGTCTGGAGATATTCGTAAAGGACGGCATCGCAAGGATCGCAGAGGGTAACCTTGCAGGAAGCACCCTGACTCTTGACGTTGCCATGAAGAACATGGTATCCATAGGCTACTCCGTTGAGGAGGTATCCCGATTCCTTTCCGCAAACCCTGCAAGAGCCATCGGCTACGGCAGCACAAAGGGCGTTATCGGTGAGGGCTACGATGCCGACGTAATACTGATGACGGACGACTTTGAGGTTACGGATACCTTTGTGGGCGGCAAATGCGTTTACTCAAAATAAGGTGAAGATATGGGAATAAGCATTACTTGGCTGGGCCACGCAAGCTTTGAGCTGGAGTATGACGGCTACAAGGTGGTAATTGACCCCTTTAAGGACGGATACGTGCCGGGCTTTGCCTTTGAAAGTCGCAGAGCAAACAAGGTGCTGTGTACCCACCAGCATACGGACCACAATTACAGACAGGGCGTTGAGCTGATAGAAGGCATGGAGGATCCCTTTGACATCAAGGTCGTAAAAAGCTGGCATGACGACAAACAGGGCAAGCTGCGCGGCGCAAATGATATCTACGTGCTGACAGCAGGTGGCAAGAGAGTGTGCCACATGGGTGACGTGGGGCAGATGCCCGAGGATATTGACGCTATCAAGGGCGTTGACGTGCTGCTGATACCCGTTGGCGGAGTGTATACTGTGGATGGGCAAGGCGCAAAGGAGATAGTTGACGCGGTAAAGCCCAAAACAGTTATCCCCATGCATTACAGGGGCGAGGGCTTTGGCTTTGAAAACCTGGCAACGGTAAAGGAGTTTACCGATCTGTTTGAAAAAGTCACAGAGATGGACTGCTGCTGTGTTGACGTGGACCGGCTTGTTGCAGGCGTTGTGGTGTTAAAAAGACAGTAATAACAAAAATATAAAAGAGACGGTTGATATATGAAGAAGATAATGGTTTTGGACGGACACAGCGTTGTGTTCAGAGCGTTTCATGCGGTGCCCGAGCTGGTGACGTCTGGTGGTATTTACACCAATGCAATATACGGCTTTGTAAATATGCTGTTGAAGATCACCGGGCAGTACAAGCCCAATGCGGTGGTTGCGGCATTTGACTTAAAGGAGCCTACGTTCCGCCACAAGATGTTTGACGGCTATAAGGCAGGCAGAAGTGCAACGCCCGAAACGTTGATACCCCAGATAGATATGCTCAAGGAGCTGCTTGAAAAGGTGGGCGTGACGGTTATTGGCGTACCCGGCTTTGAGGCGGACGATATTCTGGGCACGATGTCAAGACTGGCAGGGGAGGCTGAAGTGCAGGCTCTGCTTGTGACGGGTGACCGTGACTCATTGCAGCTTATCGACGGAAATACCACCGTTTTATACACCAAAAAGGGCGTTTCTACTTTGGTGGAGTACGACGAGGCTGAGTTTTTGGCGGAATACGGCATTTCTCCCAAGCAATTTGTTGATTGCAAGGCGCTGATGGGGGACAATTCCGACAATATCCCGGGGGTGGCGGGCATTGGTCCAAATACCGCCGTGGGCCTTTTGCAGGAATACGGCACGTTGGATGGAATATACGACCACGTTGATCAGATAAAGTCCAAATCAGTACAGTCAAAGCTTATTGAGGGCAAGGATAACGCATACATGAGCAGGACCTTGGCGGGAATAGTGAAAAACGCCCCCATAGAGCTTCCACAGCTTTCGGACGAGCCCTATGACCCCGTTGCGACGGATGAGCTTTGCCGAATGCTCTCCATGCTGGAGATGAATAAGCTTTTGGAATCATTAAAGGCAAAATGCCCCGAGGGCGTTGCTTGCAATGCGACGGATTATACCCCCATCGACATTGACGAGTGCGGCTTTGACGGCTTTATTGCAGAGGCAAGGGAGAAAAAAGCGTTTTCCGTATTTGCCGAGGGCACGGGTGCCATCAAGGAGGGTTGCCGACCTTTGTGGACGGCGGATAACGTTTATACGTCCTCCTGTGGTACGGATGAGCTTTGCAGAGCTATCAAGGATATACTGGAGGATGAATGCATTGCAAAGAGCCTGCAGGATACAAAGGCGCTGATGCACGTATGCCATAACGAGGGTATAGTTATCAAAAATGCGGCGTTTGACTATTCCGTGGCGGCGTACCTTTTGGATGCTGTCAGCTGGAGGAGCGACGTTGACTATTTTGGTGTCAAGTTTATCGGCGCAGATTGGAAGAACGACGCAAGAGCTCTGGGTAATCTGGAGGAGAAAATGCTCCAAAGCCTTAAGGAGCAGGGAATGCTGGAGCTGTATCGCGACATTGAGCATCCGCTGATAGAGGTGCTGTACGATATGGAGCTGTCAGGCTTTACGGTGGATATTTCCATGCTCCAAAGCCTTGGCAGGGACTACGACCAAAGAATAGCTGCCCTGACGGATAAGATATTCGGCTTTGCGGGGGAGGAGTTCAACATCAACTCCACAAAGCAGTTGAGCCACGTGCTTTTTGAGGTGCTGGGATTAAAGCCCGTAAAGAAGACCAAGACGGGCTA
>JAGBHJ010000130.1 GCA_017935525.1 Clostridia bacterium
ACGAAGAATCTTAACAATTCTCCGTCCTTTTCCTGTCGGTAAGCGTTGTTCCATTGGATACTGCTCTATCGCATGCACCAGCAATGGTGGGTTTTGTTTATATGCATTATTTCACACCCCAACGCCGTCAAAATCGGGGATAAAGCTTTCGCTTGCATTGTCGCCCCACTGCACAAAGCCATTGGTGACGCCTATGGATGCCGCATAATTCACCACGGCGTTGTATTCCCCCGTGGTGAGCTTTCTCTTTAGCTCCTTATATCTGTCTCCGTACTCACTCAAATGCCCCATGGGGGTGTATTGCTTCATAACGGAAATATACACATCATCCCCAAACTCCTCATACAAACGCTTTATTGCAGCCTTGGATGCCTTTACGTTGCCCGGCAACACAAGATGCCTCACTATAACGCCGCGGGTCATTATGCCATTGTCATCAAATGCGGGAGCGCCGGTCTGCCTCACCATTTCCCGTATAGCATCCAACGCCACACACGGGTAATCGGGTGCATTTGAGTATTTTTTTGCGATCTCCCCATCCGCATATTTGTAATCCGGCAAATATACGTCCACGTAGCCATCCAGCCGCTTTACGTTCTCCACGGTTTCGTAGCCGCCCGTATTATATACCACAGGGATGCCAAAGCCCTTTTGCCTTGCAATGTCCAGCGCCGCCGTAATGTGCGGCACATAATGAGTGCCCGTCACAAGGTTTACGTTGTTTGCCCCCTTTGCCTCAAGCTCCAGAAAAATCTCCGCAAGCCTTTCCACGGTTATCACCTTGCCAACACCCTTGCCAAGAGCAATGCGGTGATTCTGGCAATACACGCACTTGAGGGAGCAGCCTGCAAAAAACACCGTTCCCGAGCCATTTTCTCCCGAAATACAAGGCTCCTCCCACATATGTAGAGCAGCCCTTGTAACTCTCAGTTCCGCAGTAGATGAGCAATAGCCCTTCCCACCCGAATTTCTGTTTACACCGCATCCACGTGGACACAGCGTGCATTTTTCATACAAACCAATGTCGAGCATATCAATCTATAACGTAACCGCCGTCAACGCCCAGCGTTTGTCCCGTAATAAAGGACGCATCATCGCTTGCCAAAAAGTATATTGCCTTGGCGATCTCCATGGGTCTGCCTATCCTGCCGAGAGGAGTTTCGTCCTCCAGCTGACGCATATCCTCATCGGTAAGGTGGGAATTCATCCCGGTTGCCACCACTCCCGGAGCAACGCTGTTTACTCTGATGCCCGAGGGCCCAAGCTCCTTTGCCAACGCTCTTGTCAAGCCTATCACTCCTGCCTTTGCCGCGGAATACGCGCTTTCGCAGGATGCACCCGTCCTGCCCCACATGGACGACACGTTTACAATGCTGCAATTTTCGTTTAGCATATGGGGTATCAGCGCTCTGGACATATAGAAAACTCCGCTCAGGTTAACGCCCATCATCCTCTGCCAATCCTCGTCAGTAACGTCAATGGAAAGCTTTATGTCGGATATACCTGCGTTGTTTACAAGGCAATCGATCTTTCCAAAGTACTTTATTGCATCCTCTGCCGCCTTTTGGCACATTCCGCTGTCGGAAATATCAAATTTCAGTCCCAACGCCGCAGCACCAAGGGATATAAGCTCTATTTTCAACTGCTCCGCCGCTTCGTCGCTTTTGGAATAGGTAAATGCAACGTCCCATCCACGCCTTGCAAAAAGAATGGCTGTGGCTCTGCCAATTCCGGCGGTGGCACCGGTTATAAATACCGTTTTTTTCATATTGTCCTCTTTATGCCTTCAGCTTTTCTATGCTTTCCGTTACCGCCTCATCCAGAATATTCTCCGTATGAGTTATAACGTAATCTGCGCACTCGGGATGCATTTGGGCGTAATGCTCATTCAACGCCACTATCTCCTCGCGTGCTCTCTGCTTTATCCTCTCTGTCATGTCAAGAAGCTTTGCCTTTGCGTTTTCCAGGTCGGATGCGGTCTCCTCCACTTCCTCCTTTGCTTCCTTGCTCTTGAATACCGTCTTAAACACGTTGGAAGCGCTTGCCTTGTCAAACGCATGGTGATACTCGTTGTATTCCTTTATACATTCCGCCAGCTCAACAAATATACTATCCTCCGCAGGGTTCATCACCATGTACTTCTCCCTCAACGATATGTACTTGTCAAACCTTTCCATTCTTACATTATCCCAATGGGCGCATTGGCTGATATACTTTTCGTAAGCCTCTCTGCCCTGCGGTGAATAGAATGCGGAGTATCCCCTCATCTGTATGCCGCACTTTTCCGCAAACGCCACGATAAAGTCCACAAAGCCGTCGTTATACTCGCATTCTCTTGCAGGCTTGTAGCCCTCGTACGCCTTTTCTGCGCCAAAGCTCTCGCTGTCGTATACGTCGCAGTGCATCATTGTGGATATCTCGTCGTAATACTCAAACGATGCCTTCTTTGACTGTCTGAATTCCTGTATCTGCGCCTGAATACCTGCATCCTCTCGGATATCCTCCAACGCCTCGTCGTTTGTTTCGTCATCCTTGGGATTCTCTATCTTCATGCGCTGTGCAAGAGATATGGTGTAATCCTCCACCGCCTGAGCCACCTTTTGATCCAGAGAGGCATTGTGCTGACGCACTCTTGCGTTGTATTTTGCGATGTTATCGTTATTCAGCACGTTAAGCAACAGGTGCAACGTCAACGCAGTTTCAACGCAGGGCTTGTTTTCGTAGAGGTACGTTATCTTCTCCTCATATTTTCTGGCGTATTCTGCCGCCTTTTCCGCACAGTCGTCCATTGCGTAAATGCCGTACAAGGTGTTTACCATCTCGCATACGGAAAGGTCAACGCATCCCTCGGAATACATTCTTCTGATATTTTCTATGGCATCACAGTACCCTTCGTCAACTGTCCGCTGTGCGTAGACCATGTTATCCCTATACTCCGCCTGCTCCCGCTTGCCGTAATCATCTACGGAAAATACGGAATAAACCGCAAAATTATCCGTAAACACCCTTGCAAGATTATACCAACCTCTGAAGTCGTGCGGGTATTCGTCCGTCACCCTTTCATACGCAGGGAAAACTCTCTTGTAGTTGCCGATCCTTGCATAGGTTTCCGCATTCTTTACCAGGCGGTCCGCCTCCGCATCAAAGGACGTATCCTTGTCCGTCCTTTCGTGAAGCTCACGTATCACGTTGTGTATCTCTCTGTCGATAGCGTTAGCCTCATCGGAAAGTCTTTTCGGCGTTATAGCCATGCCCCGGGCACTCTTTCTTACTATGCCGTTACAAAGCTCTATTGCCTTCAGTCTTACCTGCTCGTTTTCGCTGTCGCAAGCCTTTTCGCCGTAATACAACGCCCTCTTAAGGTCGCCCAATTCCGTAAAGCACTCCACCAGTCCGATGTATGCATCGCTGTAACCCTTGGACGCTGCCCTCAGGTACCAGCTTACCGCCTCATCAAGGTCCTTCTTTACACCGCAGCCATTGGCGTACATATATCCCAAATGGCATCTTGCTCTGCTCTGCACGTACTCACCGCCCGTGCCCAGCATCATCACCTTAAAGATATATTCGTAGACCTTTGCGCAGTTTCTTTCAACACCGTTTTTACCGGCGTAATAATCTATGGCCAAAGTACAGATGGACTCCGCATCACCCTGGTTTGCTCCCTCCGTAAAATACTTAAAAGCCTTTGCAGTATCCTTCGCCAGGTCGTCACCACCATTAAAGAACACCTTGCCCAAAAGAGGAGCAATATCCGTCCTGCCTCTCGAAAACGCCTTTTCGCCCCACTCTGCAGCCTTTGCGGCGCTCTTGGGGGTTCCAACGCCCATCGCATATCTGTATGCAAGCTCCGCCTGTGCGTCCTCCTCACGTCTTGATGCAAGCTTTGTCAATTCCTCAAGGGTCAATTCTGTGTAATTATCCATAACTATCTCCTTTATCCTGCTCTCTTTTGTTTTATTCCTACTGCCATTTTAATAAAAAATATCAGCTCTATGATCACCGCCACGGCAATTCCCACAAAAAACTGGTATCTTACGCCATTTATTACAGTGGTGACGTCCATAATGCGCCTTGCAGTTGCACGCATTGCATACTCCAGATTTTCATCCGCCGAGTCCGCTATGTCTGCGTAATACTCAATGTATTCATCGAGTATTATCAACGCCTCGCCGTCAAGCACCTTTGATGTGCCACCACCTACCTTGTAATATATTTTACCCGTGTAGGTATTGCATGCTATCATCATTTGATCGGGAGTACATTTTTCCTCAAAATTTGTATCGATGTCAATATCTCCATCGTGTATCACCACGTATGGATCAACGCCCGTCTTATTTCGGAAATACTCAATGGCATCAACAAGTCCATCCTCATCCCCAAGCTCCACGTCAGCAGCCAGCTTGACCTCATCCGCAAGCTCTATTGCCAACGGCTCACGCTTGACGGTTGACCTTGTTATCCCACCGTAGTCAAACACGTGGAGCAACAATGCCAACAGAATAATGCCCACCGCCACCGTTGCGATCAATGGAATGGTAAGTATCTCCCAATAGGATCTTTCTTTATTTGGTGTTCGTCTGAGGTCCAGAGAATTCCATAGCGAATTTTGTTCATTCTTCATAATTTGCCACCTGCGCCCTTACAATGTAATCAGCAAAAGCCTCTGCCCTCTGCTCTGATATAAAGCTTCCGCCGTTTTCCAGCACGTTGATCATTTCCAAATCCTCGTCCGTGGGCAAAGCCTTACCTCGCAAGCTCTTTACAATGCTTTTTGCCACTATTTTCATCAAAAGCTTGTGCAAGCCCTTAAGCTTTTGCGGATAATACGCCCCCTGCAACTCAAAAAGCTCCACACCCGACGGAATGTTATTGTTCTTTACAATTTCGTCACGCAATACGCCCTTTGCGCTGATACCAACTGCACCAACCGCCTTAACGTCAAACAGTCGCCTTGCTCTGTTGTAGCCGTTGATAAGCCCTGCCATCAGCCAGCCCAGATAGACGATCTCGTCACCTTGCGCCAATGTCTTTTCCGCAGTCTTAAGGTCATACGCCTTTATGCCCGTTTTCTGCTCCAATATGCGGGCGTATTCAGCCGTGCTGCCCGTATTCGATGTAAAAACGATCGCTTTCATAATAATCACCGTCCCAATCCGTTTTTGCGTACACTTCTTCTGTGTATATTATACTATCACAAGAGTAAAAAGTCAATATTTTATTGATAATTTCCCATTTGTCCAATAAAAAAGAGTCCGCAGTTTCCCGCGGACCCTTGATAATACATTACTGTACTGTTTTTATTAGTCGTTCTCGTAGAGCTTGATGAATCTCTGGAGTCTCTCGAACTTAGCCTTTGCAGCCTTTTCAGCGTCTGCGAAGAGCTGTTCAGCAACCTCAGGGAACTGCTGAGCAAGACGGCTGTAACGTGTTTCACTCTTGATGAAGTCAACGTAGCTTGCCGTAGGCTCCTTGCAATCCAAGGAGAAGGGATTCTTGCCCTCTGCCTTCAATGCAGGGTTGTATCTGAAGAGCTGCCAGTAGCCTGCCTCAACTGCCTTCTTCATCTCGGACTGGCAGTTTGTCATGCCGCCCTTAACGCCGTGCATCTCACAAGGTGCATAGCCGATGATGAGGGACGGACCCGGGTAAGCCTCAGCCTCTGTAAGAGCCTTGATAGTCTGGTTCATATCAGCGCCCATAGCGATCTGTGCAACGTATACGTAGCCGTAAGACATAGCGAT
>JAGBHJ010000131.1 GCA_017935525.1 Clostridia bacterium
CCTTACACAGATGACATACGGCTTCAGCCGTGACGACGCTGGTAAGTTCCTCAACGCTTACTATGATGCTAAGATCTTCGAGAACGATCCTTTCGCTAAGCTCGACCAGACAGGCGTTGGTAAGCTGATGAACATGGCTATCACACTTGGCAGACCCGTAAACGAGAACCTCCACGTAGGTATCTGCGGTGAGCACGGTGGCGATCCGACATCCGTTGAGTTCTGCCACAAGATCGGTCTTGACTATGTATCTTGCTCACCTTTCAGAGTGCCGATCGCAAGACTCGCTGCTGCACAGGCTGCTTTGAAGAAGTAATTTATATTACAAAAACGATCATCCGCCCGAATTTATTCGGGCGGATTTTTTTGTTGTGTTTTTTGGGACTTTGTGTTATAATCTATCTGTTATATAGGAGGGGATATTTTGAAAAAAACATACGTAACGTCGATGCCGGACCATATAGGAGCCTTTTTGAAGGCCAGCCGGTGCTTTGCTTCTTTGAATATAAACATCACAAGGGTCAGCTACAACAAGGCTGTTGATACCCATACCCTTTTTATTGATGCAGAGGGGACGGAGGAGCAGTTAAAAATGGCTGATGAGGAGCTTGAGAGAATAGGTTATCTGCAGGAAAACTCCGATAGATCCAGCATTGTTTTGATAGAGTTTTGTCTGGAAGACGTTCCGGGGAGCGTCACAAACGTGCTTGCGCTTATAGACAGATTCAGCTTTAATATTTCATATATCAGCTCGCAGGAAAACGGTACGGCGTATCAGCTTTTTAAGATGGGCTTGTACGTTGACGATATGGACAAGGTATCTGAGTTTCTGGCGGAAGCCCAAAAGCTTTGCCGAGTAAGAGTGATCGATTACAACAGCTACGAAAAGGTCTATGATAACAGTATTTTCTATAATACATACGTTATGGGCATTAAGCAGATGATGGGTCTTGGAGAGAGTGAGGTAAGAAGCCTCCTTGTAAATGTCAATTTGGCAATGCAAACGTTGGATGAGCAGGGCTTGTCTCCGTACAGAACATTCGACAGCATCAGTAAATTTGCAGAGCTTTTGAGCGTATCGAGGGGAGAAAACTTTGTTCCCAGAATAAGCACTCACGAAGTTTCGGAAAACACTCGGATAGTATTGATAGAGCCTCCCTGCGGAAGCAATACGATCATAATAAAAAGCAAAGGACAGATATTGTTTATCGATTGCGGATATGCTTGCTACAAGGATGAGATGGAACGGATCATCAACAAAGAAGTACCGGAGCTTGACGGATTAAAAAAGACGGTATTGGTCACTCATGCCGATGTGGATCATTGCGGGCTTTTGCCGATGTTTGACGAGGTTATAGCCAGCAAAAAGACTGCCCGCTGTCTGGAAAATGAATTCAACAACAAGAATGGATTCAGAGAGGAAAATCCGCTACACAAGCCGTATATCAACATCTGTAAGATATTGACAAATTACAGTCCCGTATCACCTGAAAAGGTTACGCCCATGTGGGCTGACGTAGAGTCGCCGTCGGAAACACTTACGCAAATAGGCTTTTTTGATTTTGGAGAAATGCATTTTGAGGTCTATGAGGGTAAGGGTGGTCACTTACCGGGGGAGATAGTGCTGATCGATTATACAAATCATGTAGCGTTTACGGGGGATATCTTTATCAACGTACACGGACTGACTCCTGAACAGGCAGAGTATAATCAGTATGCCCCGATCCTGATGACGTCGGTGGATACTGACCCGAGGCTTTGTGCAGAGGAGAGACGGGCGATCATGCAGAGGCTTGGCGTTGGCAAGTGGCAGATATTCGGCGCACACGGATACAAAAAGGATTATGCAGTTAATGCGTGATGGTCACGGTGCAACGGTAGCTGTCGAAATATGCCCGATCATGAATTGAGCTTTTGCTATTTGCACATATTATATGACTTGTTTTTTCTGTGATAATTTGTTATAATATAAGCAAAAGTGCAGGAGGGAATTATGACATTAGAGGAGATCCTTGCCGACATAAGATCGGACAGGGTAAAGAAGGTTATAATGGACTGCGATGCCTACAATGACATCGACGATCAGTATGCAATTGCGTTTGCATTGGCAAGTGACAAGATAGACGTTCTTTCGATAAATGCGACGTTGTTTAATAATTACAGGTGCAACGGATATGAGGACGGTATGCGACGCAGTCATGCCGAGATCGTAAAGATCTTAAAGCTGCTGGATCGTGATGAAGTGCCCGTGTATGAGGGATGTATCCGACCTCTTAACGAGGACGACGGTAACGATGGGTGGACGGACAGCCCTGCAGTTCAGAATATTATAAACACGGTAAAGAATTCGGACGAGATGGTATACATCATTGCAACGGGTGCTGCAACAAACGTCGCTTGTGCGTTGAGGGCGGATAAGTCCATATGGGACAATTTGTGTATTCTGTGGCTGGGCTCAAATACCTTTGACAATATCGGCTGCTCGGAGTTTAACGTCGGACAGGATCCCATTGCCTGCAGATATATGACAAACTGCGGAGTAAATATGATGCTTGTGCCCTGCGTTGGCCCCAACGAGACAGGTGCGCAGGTGCTTATTATTGATCAGGATAATATAAAGAACATAAAGGGTGACAACGACGTTGCAAGGTTCTTCCGAGAGGATCTGCCTGAGCTGTCGTACCCGGGGGAGAGTGTATGGTTCCATCATCTGTGGGACGTTGCTGTGCCCGCAATACTGAACAGACCCGAGGCGTTTGACCTTAGCATAGTGATGGCAGGCAGAATGCGAGGGGATGACATTTGGGTGATGGAGCCCAACAGACACAATATACTGTATATGAGAAAGATACAAAAGGAAGTTGCAATGGGCGACTATTTTGATATGATGAATAAGCTGGTTAAGGAGAAGAATGTATGACTTTGAATGAAATTTTGGAAGATCTGAGATCGGACAGAGTAAAAAAGGTAATAATGGACTGTGATGCGTATAACGACATTGACGATCAGTACGCCATTGCGTTTGCTTTGGGTAGTGATAAGATGGACGTGCTGGGAGTAAACGCCGTTTTGTTCAATAATTACAGATGCAACGGCTTTGCGGATGGCATGAAGCGCAGCTACGACGAGATCGTAAAGGTTTTGAAGTTCTTGAACAAGGAAGAAGTTCCCGCTTACCTTGGATGCGATACGCCCTTGACACAGCTTGAGGAAGGCGCATGGGTGGATTGCCCTGCTGTTCAGAATATTATCAAGCTGGCGCACGAGTCCGACGAGATGATATACATAATCGCAACAGGTGCGGCAACAAACGTTTCGTCCGCTATTATTGCAGATCCTTCCATCAAGGATAATATCTGCGTTATATGGGTTGCGTGCAACACTATCGACTTTAACGGCCCCTGCGGTGACTTTAACGTTGGTCAGGACCCGTATGCGGGAAGATTTTTGTTGAACTGCGGTGTAAACCTGGTGCTTTTGCCTGCAATGGGCCCCGAGGGCTTTGGTACGCAGACGCTGATAGGCAACCAGCCCTTCCTGGATTCAGTTATAAAGGGTGACAACGATACGGCAAAGTTCTTCCGCAACGACCTGCCGGAGCTTGCATACCCCGGCGAAACGGAGTGGAGCCACCACTTCTGGGACGTTGCAGGCCCGGGTCTTGTGCACAATTTTGACGCATACGAGCTTAAGATAATGATGGC
>JAGBHJ010000132.1 GCA_017935525.1 Clostridia bacterium
GAATATCCACCATTGAATATATCTCCGTCAAATTCTTATTTATCGCTTTCTTGTTGTTTCAGCGTGTTTGTCAATAGGCAATATTTCGCAGCTTCTTTTTGTCCGCGATCAGAATGCCTTTTCTCGACACCTCAATCACGCCGTCGGCGGCAAGGTGCTTCAGCATCCTTGTCACGACCTCACGAGCAGTTCCGAGGTGGCGTGCAATGGTTTCGTGCGTCATATTCACGCTGTCCGTGCCGTTTGCCTGCGCTTCCTCCAACAGAAAGATGGCAAGGCGTTTGTCCATGCTCATAAAGACGATCTGCTGCATGATCCACATCACATCCGAAAAACGGCTGACGGCAGTTTCCAGAGCGTAATTCTTTACCTCAAGATAGCGGTTGCTGATGTCGCCGAAGGCAGATGCGCTGATGTGATAGCAATCGCTCTCCTCCTCCGCATCCACGTAAACGTCAAAGGTCACACTTTGCAAAACACAGGAAGCAGAAAGCATACATATATCACCAGGTAAAAGGCGGTATAGCGTGATCTCCTTGCCCTCCTCCGAAAGCATATAAAGGCGAAGCCTGCCGGAGCACACGATAAAAAGTCCCGTACAGCCCATATTGTCGTGAACGGGTTGGGATCGGTCAAAGTGCTTTTCTGCAGTATTCTCGCACAGCAGCCTCTTATCCGCATCGGCAAGCACATCCCAGAACGGGAAATAGGTTTTGTAGAAATCTTCAAGCGGCATATAGGTCGCCTCCTTTCAAGGTCATCCTGCCAATAAGGCAATACGTCAACAGGTTGTTGAGCAGTTACTCCATCATTATAACTATACGTTCAGCCGTCAATCGGATCTGCTCCTCATTTGTAACGGTAGGCGTACAGTCACCATTCTGTGCTCCGTACATACCAAAGTATGCGTGGCACCCACCGTCAATCACATATTCCGTGTAGTCGCTTGGTAGATTGGATCTGTTCTCATCGTATTTTTTACGGTTCATGACAGTATCCTCACTTCCATATACCGAAAGCACGGCAAGGTCAGTATCGGACAAGTCCTCCGTTGAGTACGAGCCGAGCAAAATGAGGCCCTTGTAGTCCTCCCTGTGATCCGCAAGGTAAGACGCCGCCATTGAGCCGCCCAACGAGTGTCCGCCTATGTACCAATCATCTATTTCCGGATATTCCCTCTGTATACCGTCGGCTGCATTGATATCAAGCACAGCGAGATTAAACGGCATCTCAACAAGAACACACAAAATGCCACGCTCCGCGCACGCCTGCATCAGAGGAACGTAGGCTGTATGCTCCACCTTGCCGCCGGGATAGAATACCATTCCCTTTGTTGCTCCCTCGGGGCGGAACACGACCGTGCCGTCCGGTTCTTCCTTCCACGTTGTGCCCTGGGGCAAAAACGCACCTATGGCAGCATGATCCGCACGGTAATAGTCGCCCAGATAGATGGCGCAAGCACCGACAATAAGAGCAAGAGCAAGAACGATGGATACCGTAACTGTCAATATCCTTCGCTTTGATCTATCGGATAAACGGTTCATATATAACTCCTCTCGTAATCCGGATTTTCGGACCCACAAGGTCACCCACTTAATATCGATTGAAGCCTGACTGCTTATTTCAGCTTGCCCAGCTTTGCTGTGTTGGCAATAACGATCAGCGTATATTGAGCATCAAGCACCTGCTCCGGATCGATATTTATGTCCACAGTCTCTCCCTTTTTAATGGCAACAATATTGAAGCCGTATTTTTTACGGAGATTCAATTCTATCAAATTCTTACCACACCATTCGCTCTTTACGTCGATCTCAACCACGGACACATCCTCTGACAAAGATATCATATCAATAAATCCCGAGCTCAACAGATTCTTGGCAAGACGTATGCCCGATTCATTCTCGGGAAAGACCACCTTATCCGCACCCACACGTAATAATATCCTTTGCTGCATCTCGTTGCCGCACTTAGCAATAACGGTCCTAACCCCCGCCTCCTTGCAAAGCGTAACCGCCATCACGCTTGCCTCAAGGTTATTTGCCATACAAACGATCACGGTATCAATATTGCTGATACCAAGTCGGGAGATCACCTCTGCGTCGGTAACGTCAGCACACCTGCATACAGGCAAAAATGCCGAAGCATCGTTGACGATTCTTTCATCTGCATCAACGGCAATAACCTCCATGCCGTTTTCCACAAGCTCTCTCGCAACAGCTATACCGTATCTTCCCAATCCAAAAACTGCGTATGTTTTCTTTGCTTTCATATTCTTCTCCTTTATCCTACACTAATATCCTCTGTCGGCTCGGAAATAACGTTTTGACTTTCGTTCTTGCTGCCAAGAGCTATGGCAAATGATATAGGGCCGACTCTGCCGAAATACATAGTTACTATAATGATCAATTTTCCCAATGTGTTGAGCGTTGCCGTCACATTTCTTGTTAGTCCGACTGTTGCCGTGGCACTAACTGCTTCGTAGACCGCATCAATGGCAGAAGCATTGCCGGTTGCCATCAGGAGCACGGAAGACGTTGCGCACAGCACAAAAAACGTCATCGTCACCGCAACCGCCTTTTTCAGCGCTGTTTCTGAAAGCCTGCGCCCAAACAAAGCCGCGCTGTTTTTGTTGCGTATTGTAGCAATTGCAGAACAGATAAGCACTGCAACCGTTACGGTTTTAATTCCGCCTGCCGTTCCCACAGGCGAACCTCCTATCATCATCAAAATGACGGATACTGCGGCAGATGCATTTGTCAGATTCTCTTGGGGAACAGATGCAAAGCCTGCGGTTCTTGTGGTAACCGATTGAAAGAATGACACTTGTATCTTATCAACCAGGGACATATCACCAATGGTCAAGGGGTTGGCATATTCAAATATAAATATCAGTATCGCCCCCACCAGAATAAGTCCTGCTGTAACTGTAATAACGATCTTTGAATGCAATGTCAGATGACGGAATATTTTACGATTCTTCCTCGTACGGCTCTTAAGTACACGAAGCACGTCCCACCACACAATGTATCCCAGACCGCCGAGAATGATGAGCACGGAGGTAACGATGTTGATCAATGGGTTTGTGGCGTAATCACACAGGCTGTTTTCCGCTATAATATCAATACCCGCATTACAAAAGGCAGAAACAGAATTAAATACTGATATCCAAATGCCCTTTGCCCCAAATTGGGGAACAAACACCAGCATATACAAAGCTGCACCACACCCTTCAACCACAAGAGTACCAAGCACTGCATTTTTTACAAATTTCGCAAGTCCCGACATCGTGTTGAGATTGAATGCATCCTGAATAAGCAATCGGTCGTTGATGCCCATCTTTCTGTTCAGCATGATCATCAGACCGGACATAACGGTGATAACACCAAGTCCTCCGATCTGTATCAAAAGCAATATAACGATCTGCCCGAATACACTCCACGTGGACACCGTAGGAACCGTAACAAGCCCCGTCACACAGGTTGAGGTGGTTGCGGTAAACAACGCATCAAGATAGGGCACGGCTTTACCGTCCGCAGAGCTGATCGGCAATGCCAACAGCCCGCTTCCCAACAAAATAGTCGCAAGGAAGCTCAACAATATGATCTGCGTTGTTGAAAGCGTAATTTTTCTTTTCTTAACCATAGGATCATCCTCTAAAAATCAAAGGAACCAACGCTCACTCAGTGGGCAGATATCCCTCGTAATCATTTATTCTTATAATTTTATCACATTTTACCGTCAAAACCACATTTTATACAAGGTCGTTTTGCGGAGTGATCACAGGTAATTCACAGCCAAAATAACTATACTGGTGACGATCATCACTATACCGACCACACGGTTTAAGGTCTTGGCGTTGGACTTGTTAGCGATCTTTGCCGCAATTCTCGCCCAAAGCAAAGTAAATACCACGCACAGCACAAGGCAAACAACGTCAGGAAGTCCCCCTATCATAAAATGGCTGACGCCGCCTGTAAGGGCAGTAAACGCCATGATAAAAACGCTTGTTCCCACAGCCAGATGCATGGGATAACCGAGGAAGGACGTCAAAACAAGCAACAGCATCATGCCACCGCCTGCACCCACAAATCCACAGATAAAGCCAACAAACACACCGCCCACTATCGCCTTGATCAGTCTGCCTTTTGGGGAGCTTGCCTCTAATTGCTCCCTGGTTTTATTAACAGGCTTTAGCAGAAAACGCAAGCCGATGATGATCAGCGCTATCTGCATCGTGCCACTCATTGTCTGCTCGGGCAAAAAGCTTGCCACAAAGCTGCCCACCATAGTCACTATAAGCACGCTTATGAGCAATGGTAAGCTGTTCTTAACGTCTAAGTTGCCGCTTTTTTTGTAGGTATATGCGCTGACAAGGCTTGCCAATACGTCACTTATCAGCCCCACACCAACTGCATCATAAGCAGGAATGCCCAAAAACGTTATAAGCATGGGGCCTATCACAGCTGCGGCGCTCATGCCGGCAAAGCCCGTTCCTATACCCGCACCTGCTCCCGCAATAAAGCATACAAGTATTTTAATCAAAATGTCTCCCATATTTCTCCGATTCCATTTCATTATTGTATAAATGTACGGTTTTTGTTTTTTTTGCGAGCTTTTCAAAAAAGTGCTATCCATATTCACAACATAATAAAGCCGTTATTTTCCTCCGAAAAAACACCCTATCAAAAATTATACCATACAAAGGATGAAAAATCAAGGTGTAAGCATCGAAAAGCGCAAAAAAGAAACAGACCTCATCGAGATCTGTCGCTTTTGTAATTTGTGGCTGATTTGGATGCACGCTGATTTTACGGGGGTACACTACCCCACGGGCGTGTATGGGAGTTAAAGGCTCAGTGGTCTGCAGAGGCACAACGCCATGCGAGCAAACCGATGCTTGTGTAAGTAAACTACATATCACCAAGATCCAAATCGGTGCGAACAAAATCAAATATTTTCAGCTTGCTAATTCGTATAACATCTTCTGCATTTGTAAATGTATAGTTTTTTGTCGATATGGAAGCATCCGATGTTGCAGCATTTACGAAAGTGCTTGTATAGTGCACTTCTCTCTTGGGAAGATTATCATAGCAATTAGCATGATGCAACGCTTTTTTTATTGCCTCAATCGTCTCTCTGGACTTTTTAAGTTTTGCGTATGACATAGCAAGAGACAAATAAATTTTCTGAATTCTGCAATGAAAAAATTGATAATTGCCATCATATATCAGAGTGTTCCACAATGTTAAAGCTGCGTTACATGCGTTAATTTTTTCTTCTTCACTTTCATATTTCCCGTAATATAGATTCATCGTAAGTAAATCCATGTAGTTAAGCATATTAAGATGCTTGATTGCTTTCTTTTTATCCTTGCTTTCCTCTGTGAAATATGCGTGCTCAAGCAACGCCTCTCGACATGCAAACAAGCTGCCTGCCATCATTGCATATTTAACCGCTGCATCCTCATCAGCAATTGAAAGATCATCTTGAGAGTACAGATGAACTAAAATTTGTATAGCAGAATTTCTTGTATCACTTTGGGTACAGTCTCGCAAAATTCGCTCACATATTGAAAGGCTTTCTTTTGCATTTCTCTCTATTTCTTCATTCTCTCCGCCACTATAAACAGTTGCCTCCAAAGAATATGCAAGTTTTATCCAACAATCAAAATCACCGGGATATTTTTGAGTAGCTTCTCTCCATAGTGAAATCAAAGCAATTATATCACCCTGATTCGAATACTCGTTGTCAAGAGCATAGTATTTTTCCATATCTTTCTCTTTATCGTTCGATGTACGATCAAACAATTCGTCCAATGTGACGTCAAAAAAATTTGAAAGTGCCAAAAGTGTGGAAACATCAGGAA
>JAGBHJ010000133.1 GCA_017935525.1 Clostridia bacterium
CACAGTTTCTCCCTCCCCACCCTTAAGAACCTAAAGTCTTGCGCTTGCGCAAGTCTTGCCCCCGTTGCATCACATATTTCGGCTCTTATGCAGGGTACGTTTGGTTTCTCGTCCCACATTCCATCTAAATCATCTTTCTTTTCTTCTCGTAAGCAAATGATATATAGGGAGATCACTACAACCGCAGGCGTTCTTCCTAAAACTGTAGGACCGACGCCCCCGACGGTTTGAGATGCCGGATTCACTTTTCTCCGGCATAGCATTATTCAAAAACAGTTTTGGTGTCGTTCCATGCGTTCGTGAAGAAAAGGTACGAAGTACGTGGTGTCGCCCCTACGGCTGACGGATGAGGTGTTGACTTTTTTGTCATATAAGTGTATAATATTCTCAAAACAAATGATTGGCGGTTTTATTATGAATGTTTTGGATAGATTTTTGAACTACGTTTCCTACCCCACAATGTCGGACGAAAGCTCCGAAACCATCCCCTCCTCTGCAAAGCAGCTGGTGCTTGCAAGGAGAATAGCGGAGGACCTCCGGTCAATAGGGGTAAAGGATGCTTTTGTGGATGAGTACGGCTACGTTTACGGCACTTTGGAGGCAAATGACCCTGCAATCAAGAGCGTTGTCGGCTTTGTGGCGCATATGGACACATCAAGCGAGGCGTCAGATACGGATATCAAGGCAAGGGTCGTGGAATATAACGGCGGCGACGTGTTGCTCAATGAGGAAAAGGGCATCGTCCTCTCCCGTGACACATATCCCGCGCTGGACAAGTACAAGGGTAACCACCTTGTGGTTACGGACGGTACAACCCTTTTGGGCGCCGATGACAAGGCAGGCGTGGCGGAGATCGTAACCGCAGTGGAGGAAATAATCGCTTCCTGCAAGCCCCACGGCAAGGTGATGATAGGCATTACTCCCGATGAGGAGATAGGCAGAGGCGCGGATAAGTTTAACGTGCCTGCCTTTGGTGCAGACTGGGCTTATACCGTGGACGGTGGCGCCTTGGGCGAGCTGGAATATGAGAATTTTAACGCGGCATCCGCCGTTGTTACCATAAAGGGTGTTTCCATACATCCCGGCAGCGCAAAGGGAATAATGAAAAACGCCGCTTTGATGGCGTGCGAGTTTAACGCTTTGCTCCCCGAGGAAGAGATACCGTCAAAGACGGAGGGCTACGAGGGCTTCCATCATCTGATCTCCATTCAGGGTGAAACAGAGCTTGCAAAGCTGGTTTACATCATCAGGGATCACGACAGACAGAGCTTTGAGAGAAAAAAGCAGGATTTTGTGAACGCCGCAAGCAAAATGGCGGAAATATACGGCGAGGAATACATCGACCTTGCCCTTAAGGATTCCTATTATAATATGAAGGAAAAGATAGAGGACAAGATGGAGATAGTTGACTTTGCCAGAGAGGCTATGCTCCAAAACGGTGTTGAGCCCATCGTTGTGCCGATAAGAGGCGGTACGGATGGCGCAAGACTTTCCTACGAGGGGCTGCCCTGCCCTAACCTTTGTACAGGCGGAGAGAATTTCCACTCCAGATTTGAGTACATTCCCGTGGAATCCATGGAAAAGGTCAAGGACATAATCAAGACGATCATTTACAACACAAAGTGAGGGATGGCTGTATGAAGGACGTTTTTGGTAAGGATGTGGAATACCTTAAGGATAAAAAGCTTTTTCTGTTGGATATGGACGGCACGATCTACGAGGAAAACCGTCTGTTTGAAGGAACCATTGAGTTTTTGGATAAGATCAGATCGATCGGCGGAAGATATGTGTTCATAACCAATAATTCATCCAGATCTGTAACCGCATATATCGACAAGTTGAACAAGATGGGTATCCACGCCGACAAGGAAGATTTTTTCACCTCCGCACAGGCAACTGCTCTCCATATTCTTAAGAATTATCCCGATAAAAACGTGTTCTGTATGGGAACGCGCTCTCTTATCATGGAGCTGAAGGAGTACGGCATACATATAACGGACTCCGTTGAGGATACCGAGGTACTGCTTATAGGCTACGACAGCGAGCTGACATACGAAAAGCTCCGAAAGGCGTCGCAGATATTGCAGACAAAGGAGGTTGAGTACATCGCCACCAATCCCGACAAGGGCTGCCCCGTGGAGTTTGGTCTGGTGCCGGACTGTGCGGCAATGTGCGAAATGTTCTACATGATCACGGGCAAGCGACCCTATTACATTGGCAAGCCCGAGCCCACCATGGTCAATTACGTTATGGAGAAATACGGCAACACCAAAGAGGAAACTGTTATCGTGGGTGACAGGCTATATACCGACATCAAGACCGGCATCAACGCAGGCGTGACCTCTATTTGTGTGCTGACGGGTGAGGCAACGCTTGACGACATCATAAACGGTGACGTAAAGCCCGAGGTTACGCTTGACAGCATTCGTGACATAACAAAGATACTTTGACCCGTTTTTACGGTCGTTACCCCACCCCGACGATGAGCCGTCGGGGTGGGGTTTTGTGTTGTGAGGGAAATTCTCATTCTGACGTGTGTTTTGGACCGTCAAAGACAAAAAGGCAGGGACCATTAGCGTGAGCCCCATAACGAAGTTTTAACAAAAAGCACTTATGATAACGAATAAATCGTTTGTCATAAGTGCTTTTGCGTTGCTTCAGACAATTTTCTCCGGATAGTAATGAATTGACGCTTTGCGTCATGAATTGAAGCCTGAC
>JAGBHJ010000134.1 GCA_017935525.1 Clostridia bacterium
AGAGCATTGCTATTACAACAATATAAGCATCGATGCGGGATATTTTGCCTTTGGCGGTGACCTTTCGTATTGGCTGGCTCCCTTTGAGGATTGGAAAAAATGGTGCGATGGAATGCTTTCGGGCTCATTTGTCAAGAGGAATGAGGTTTATTTGGGCAGAAACCCCGGGTACAGGGAGCTTTGTGAGCTGCTTGACAAGTGGGGAGAGGATACCAAGGACCCTGATTACGTGGAAAAGTCGAGCGAGGCAGAACGCAAGATAAGATTGCCGTGGTATAACCACATAGAGAACAACCTGATAGTGAGGGCGGACAGCCCATACAAGCTGGACGGCTGTGAGGAGTTTACAACCGGGCTTGACACCAATTTTATAATAAACGAGGATCCGGGCTTTGTGGATGAAAAGAACAGAAATTACGCATTGAAGCCTGACTCCCAAGTATTTGAGAAGATACCGGGGTTTGAAGCACCTCCATTTGAAAAAATGGGACTTGTGAATGACCCCGTATGATAGAAAGGACAAAAGGAAATGTCATTAGTAGAAAAAATGAAAAGCTGCAGGCTGAAAACGGTCAAGGCTGACAAATTTATTATTGACTTGGACATGCCTAAAAGCTATCCTCCCATAAAGGCGAGGAAAACAGAAGAAGGCGGCGTAAGAGACCGCTTTATGGCGGCAAAGGCAGAGCTGCCCGACGAGATAAAGGTTATCCGCCCCTTTGACGTTAACGGCTTTGGAAAAAGCAACGCCAACACGATATACGTGGCGGAGGACGGCTGTGACTGCAACTGCGGTTGCAAGGACAAGCCCGTGGCAACTATTGCCGAGGCGTTAAAGCGAGCAGAAGGCAAGGGCGGCGCAAGGATCGTTCTTAAGAACGGCTTTTACAACGTTACCGAGACCATTGCCATCGGCAAGGAGCATTCAGGCACGGTGGAAAGCCCGTTGATCATTACGGCTGAGGAGGACGGCAAGGCGTTTGTATCCTCCGCCCACAAGCTGACGGCAGATATGTTCTCCGTTTGTGAGGATGAGACTGCATTGGGCAGACTGTCCAAGGACGTAAGAGGCAAGGTGCTTGTTGCTGACGTAAGCGGTATTGATCTGAGTAAGGCGGGAGCAGGCGAATTTGCACCCCACCTTGTGGTAAACGGCGTTACAATGAACGTTGCCCGCTACCCCAACGCAATGGGTAAAATGACCCTTGACTGGAATGACAGATTGAGCGTTCCTATGGGCAGCGAGGTGGAAACAGAGCCGGGTAAGTGGGAATTCCACCCCGAGGACGAGAGAATATTCAGCTGGCAGGACAGCGACGATATATGGATACGCCACAATTTTACGGTTGAGTATGAGCATCTCCACGGAAAAGCTACAATAGACAAGACCACGCGCACAATAAGAGGTAAATATCCCGGCGGAAATATCCTGAGGGCTGAAGAAGCAACAAAGTATTACATCTATAACGTATTTGAAGAGCTGGATGCCCCGGGCGAGTGGTTCCTTGATAAGAAAAACAGCAAGCTGTATCTGTATCCTCCCAAGGGAGAGCTGATGCAGGATGATGCTATCCACCTGGTGGTAGAGCCCTGCAATCTGTTTGTATGCAAGGGTGCGGAAAACGTTATCATCAACGGCCTTGATATCGGCAGAAATAAGGGCATGGCTATTGGTACAATTGATTGCAGACAGGTGCTTGTTCAGCGATGCAGGATCTCCAACGTTGAGGGACGCCATGGCGACGACGAAAGCTTTGTTCTGTTTGCAGGCGGATTTGAAAACGGCATTATCGCAAGCACAATAGAATACTGCTCCACAGAGGTAGAGTTGTGCGGCGGCGACAGAAATCATTTGGTTCCTGCCCACAACTTTATGCAGAACTGTATCATAGACAATCATTTGTGCAGATTCAGCTCCAACATCAGCGGATGCGGTAACCTGCTCTCACACAACTACTTCCACAACACCACAACGGGTGACCACGGCTCCAACGAGGGCATTATGGAGTACAACGTATTTGAGGGCAGCGACACGGAGTCTATGGACTCAGGTACGATCTACGTTGGCGGTGGACCACCGAACTCATCCTGCGCAAATCATTACAGATATAACTACATCTTTGACTTCTGCAGAAATGACTACGGAATATACTTTGACGATATGTCAAGAGGTATGTACGCATACGGCAACATCGTCGTCGGCAACGGCGTAAACCCCAACAGAGAGAATAAGTTTGGCAGATGGTGGCCCTTTGGTGGCAGAAGCTTTAACCGCCATAACGGCAGAGAGCATTGCTATTTTAACAACATAAGCATTGATGCAGGCTATTTTGCATTTGGTGGTGACCTTTCATACTGGCTGGGTAAGTTTGACGGCTGGAAGACGTGGTGTAACGGTATGCTCGATGGCTCTTACAGCAAGAGAACTGATGAGTACCTTGGCAGAAATCCTACCTACAAGGAGCTTTGCGACCTGCTTGATCAGTGGGGTGAGGATACAAAGGATCCCAACTACGTGGAAAAATCGGGCGAGGCAGAGCGCAAGATCAGATTGCCCTGGTATAACCATATTGAGAACAATCTGATAG
>JAGBHJ010000135.1 GCA_017935525.1 Clostridia bacterium
CAAAGAATATATACATCCTTGGTGCCAGAAGCGCCGCAACAGCGGTACAGTTTATGGGGTATTATCTGAATTTTATTATGTATAATGTCCACGTTATTACGTCCGGCGTCAGCGACATTGTGGAGCAGATATCCCATATAAGGCAGGGGGATATTTTGGTGGCGGTAAGCTTCCCCAGATACGCAAGGCGTGCCCTTGACGGCGCAGAGTATGCAAAAAAACGAGGAGCTGACGTGGCGGTCATTACGGACAGCGAGTATTCGCCCCTTGTACCCTTTGCGGACGAGGTGCTGTACGCAAGGAGCGACATGACGTCGTTTGTGGATTCGTTGGTTGCGCCGTTGAGCCTTGTCAATGCGTTGCTGATAGCGGTCAGCAGCACAAAGAAGCAGGAATCAATGGATAATTTCCTCAATCTGGAGAATATCTGGAAGGATTACGGTGTTTACAAGAGCAAGGATGTGGAGGAGTAAATATGAACAGTATATACGTTGTAGCGGTGGATGGACCTGCGGGAGCAGGCAAAAGCTCAATATGTAAGGAAGCGGCAAAGAGGCTGGGTATCTTGCACCTTGATACGGGGGCAACGTACAGAACTCTTGCGCTGGGATTGCTGAGAAAGGGCGTTGACATTAACGACGACAAGGCGATAGAGGCACAGCTGGATAAAATAGACGTTACCATCGGCTTTGAGGACGGCAGACAGATAATGTACCTTGATGGCGAGGATGTGACGGGCTCCATCAGAACGGGCGAGGTGTCCATGGCGGCATCCGTAACGTCAAAAAACGCCAAGGTGAGAGAAAAGCTGGTGGCGTTGCAAAGACAGACTGCGGAAAGGATCTCCATGATAGTTGACGGCAGGGATATCTGCACCAACGTTTTCCCCAACACTCCGTATAAATTCTATATTACGGTGTCCGTTGAGGAAAGAGCAAGGCGCAGGGCTTTGCAGTTAAAGGAGATGGGCGTGGCTTTTGACGAAAAGACATTGCAGCAGGAGATCGAGGAAAGGGATCATAACGACATGACAAGGGATATTTCTCCATTGAGGGTGGACCCCGACGCTGTGGTGATCGACAATACCAATATTACGCAGGAGCAGGCTGTGGAGCTGATGCTGAGTTATATTGGCAAGTGATGATGCGGGAAAGATCTGCATTTTAAAATTTTTTTCGCAAAATTGCGAAAAAACACTTGACATAATGGGAAATATATTATAAAATATTATATATGTATGGTCACAAGTGTAAGCGAAAGTGTACCTAAAATCATAGGGTGGTAATATGGGGATAGAAGAGGGACTTTTGCAGGTCAGAGAGAATATAGCTTCAGCGGCAAGGCTTAGCGGCAGAGCCTATGAGGATATCAGGCTTGTGGCGGTGTCAAAATTCAAGCCCTGTGAGGATATTATGGCGGCATACGCCCTTGGCGTGCGGGACTTTGGAGAAAATTATATTCAGGAGTTTTGCGGCAAGGAGGAAGCGTTGCCAAAGGATATTCTCTGGCACGTGATAGGCCCTGTGCAAAGGAATAAGGTCAAGTACATTGTTGGCAAGAATGCCATCGTCCAGACTGTGGACAGGCTCTTGTTGGCTCAGGAGCTGGGCAAATACGCAGTTAAGAGGGATGCGGTTATCCCCGTGCTGCTGCAGGTAAATACCTGCGGAGAGGAAACAAAGTCCGGATGCGAGCCAGATGAGCTGTTGAAGCTTTGCGAGGATTGCCTGGGCATTGAGGGCATAAAGGTAAAGGGTGTGATGACCATCGGCCCCAATACCGACGATATGCTTGAGGTGGAAAAATGCTTTGAGGAAACAAACGAGCTTTTCCAA
>JAGBHJ010000013.1 GCA_017935525.1 Clostridia bacterium
CAACCATATTGAATACCGTATGTATCAACGCGATCATAACGGGGTCCACAGCCATGTCCATAAAGCCAAAGCCCACGATAGCATTCAGCAAATAGAACACAACAAGCACAATCACAGTTGCCAGGAAGTTTATCAACGTGTGAACAGCCGCAACGCGCTTTGCCTGTGTGCTTGTTCCAATGGAGGAAATAACGGACGTAATACAAGTACCGATATTCTGACCCATTACGATGGGGATCGCCATGGAGAACGTAACACCGCCCGTAAGTGACAACGCCTGCAAAATACCCACAGAAGCCGCAGAGCTTTGGATAAGAGCAGTAAACACCGCACCTACCAAAACGCCTACAACAGGGTTGGAGAAGCTTACCATCATCTCTGTAAACTGGGGGATCTCCTGCAAGGGAGCAACCGCATCCTTCATGAATTCCATACCGTACATCAATACGGCAAAGCCAACAAAGATGCTGCCCACGTTGTTCTTCTTCTCGCTCTTGGAGAACATACAGAGCACAATGCCTATAAAGCCCAAAAGCGGGGAGAAATTCTCCGGTTTAAGGAGCTGAACCCAGCCCTCGCTGTCAATACCGGAAAGCGAAAGTATCCACGCCGTAAGTGTGGTACCGATATTTGCACCAAAAATAACCGCAATAGTCTGGCTGAAGCTCATAATGCCGGAGTTTACCAAACCCACAAGCATTACAGTGGTAGCCGATGATGACTGAATAGCGATGGTTATCGCTGCACCCAACAAAAGACTGATGATCGGCACAGAAGTTGCCTTCTTAAGCATTTTTTCCAACTGTCCGCCGGAAACTCTTTCCAGATTTTCGGACATTACCTTCATACCGAACATAAAGAACGTCAAGCCCAACAAAAGCTTCAGCAAAGAAAAGATATCCATATCTTCCTCCGTATGTGAATAATTATATGTGCATATTGCTACATGATAATTATATACTTTTCCGTCGTTTTTGTCAATGAGTTTTGGAGTTTTTTTGACAAAATAATAAAAAACCTCCGTATCAAAAATTTGATATCTCCTCTGCCGCAGATTGACAAAACAAATAAAAATGATTATAATATATACAACACTCAACAACAGAAAGGAACTTTGTCATGACAGAAATAATCTATCCCATAAGGATCTCGGCTGCATCCGACGGCGTCAAAAACGTCGAAGCGCTGCTGACTCCACACACATTGCAGGTAGGTCTTAAGGAAAAAAAGGAGGATCTTGCCGTTATACACGGCGGACAATACGTAATACTTGACTTTGGCATGGAATACAGCGGCGGAGTGCGTCTGTTAACTCTCCAGGGATGCCCCAAGGTAAGGCTCCGCTTGGGTGAAAGCCTTGCGGAATGCTCCGCAGAGCTGGGGCAGGACGGCGCTTGTAACGACCACTCGCTGCGGGACATGGTGGTGGAGCTTCCCACACATTCCGACAGTCAATACTTCAAAAGCGCATTCCGCTTTTTGAGAATAGACAATCTTACAGAAAAAACCCTTTCTCTGAAGCAGGTAGTTGCCTGCTACGACCATGCGGACATCGTCCAGACAGGCAGCTTTGAATGCAACGATGAGCTTGTAAACGACATATTCAAAACATCCGTGCGTACTCTGCACCTGAACCTGCAAAACGGTGTAATTTACGACGGCGTCAAGAGGGACAGATTGGTATGGATAGGTGACCTGCACCCCGAATGTCTTGCATATCTGGGCTTGTACGAGGACCACTCCTTCCTTGTTAACAGCCTTGAATTTATGATAGAAACAACTGTCATAAAGGACTATATGAACACCATCCCCGCATATACCGCATGGTTTTTGATCATTCTGCACGACTATATCCTCCACAGCGGAAACGTCGCCTTTATCCAAAAGCACAAGGATTACATTCTTGAAACCATTGAGCTGATGGCGACCGCAATAGGTGACGACGGAGTATTGACCGTGCCAAATAACGACATATTCTTTGATTGGCCCAGCCACAATTATGAGGACAAGGGCTTCTTCGGCAACGTAATACTGTGGTACTACTCCCTCAAGCTTTCGCTGAAGCTTATGGAGCTTTTGGGTGCGGAAAATGGCCACATCAAGGCAAAGGTGGACCTTATAAAGAGCCGTTACCCCGACTCCTGCAATTACAAGCAGGCGGCGGCAATGAGAATATACACAGGACTTGACCAGGATCCCACCGTGCTCACAAAGGGCGGTTCAAAGGGCTTCTCCACATTTATGAGCTACTACATTCTGGACTCCATTGCCCGCACGGCAGGACAATCTACGGCTCTGGAGCTTATGAAGGAATACTACGGTAAAATGCTGGAGCTTGGTGCCACCACCTTCTTTGAGGACTTTGATATTGACTGGGCTGCAAACTCCGCAAGACTGGACGAATACCCCACCGACGGACAGGATGAGATCCACAGATGCTACGGTGATTTCTGCTACAAGGGCTTCCGCCACAGTCTGTGCCACGGCTGGTCAGCAGGTCCCGTACAATATCTGCAAAGAGCAGTTGCGGGCATAAACATACTGGACGTCGGCTGCACCAAGGTATCAGTCAAGCCCGACCTTGGATCCTTGGAATGGATACGTTGCTCATTCCCCACGCCAAAGGGCATCATTACGGTGGAGGCTGACAAAAACGGCACAAGAATTTCTCTCCCACAGGGTGTACAGCTTGTTGAATAAAAAAACGGCGGAAAGCATTTTCGTGAGCCCCATAACGAAGTTTTAACAAAAAGCACTTATGATAACGAATAAATCGTTTGTCATAAGTGCTTTTGCGTTGCTTTAGACAATTTTCTCCCGATAGTAATGAATTGACGCTTTGCGTCATGAATTGAAGCCTGACGGCTTCATGATTTGAAAACTTTGTTTTCATGAATTGAATTGCTATGCTTTATCATGCCGAAGGCAATTCATGAAC
>JAGBHJ010000136.1 GCA_017935525.1 Clostridia bacterium
GAATACCTTCAGCACATCAACAGAAGCCAGGGCACGGGTATAGGCTTTGAAAGCTACGATGCAAACATGGGCATCATTGAGTCATCCCACAATATTGAGGGCTACACTTACTACCCCGAGCTGTTTTATATGTATAACGACCACGTTACTGCGTGGAAGTGGATGAAGTATATAGACAGCATGAGGCACAAGAGGCAGGAGGGACCCAACCAAGGTCCTAACGGATATTATCCCGAGCTGTCATTTACAATGGTATCCAACACCATCAGCGGCATGATGGGCGTTGAGGTGGACGTGCCTGCAAACAGGATCTCCACACTCCCCAGACTCCCTGACGATATCCGCTACGTGACTCTTGAGGAGCAGAAGCTGGGCAACCATACCGTAGAGCTGATGCATTGCGGCAGGACGTTCTCATCCTTGACAAACCTCAGCGAAACACCCCTTGCGTGGAGAGCGCGCTTTGCGGGTGAGTACAGCTACATCTACCTCAACGGCGTTCCCACAAAGTCCGTTGTAACGGAGCTTAACGGGCAGACCATATCCTACGTGGAGACCACGGTTATGCCATACGCGATCTGCGTTGCAAGGCTGGAGCATGACCCTTATGGAGAAACATGATTTCTAAAAAATGCTGAAAATTTTTACAAAAACACAAAAAAGGTATTGACAGGCTGCTAAAAATATGATACAATTTTTTTAGAAAAAAGAAAAACGTAAAACACAATACCCGACCTTTGCTTTTGCATTGGTCGGGTAATTTTTTTATTTATTCACAAAATACTTCATCGCCTCAACGTATCCGTCAAAGCCCATGCCTATGTAGTGTACCTCACAAGCCATTCCTGCGTAGGATATCTGTCGGAAATCCTCCCTCTTTGTTACGTCGGAAATATGTATCTCCGCCGCGGGGATGGCAACAGCCTTCAGCGCGTCCAGTATTGCTATGCTGGTGTGGGTGTATGCCGCAGGGTTGATAATGATTGCGTCAAACATTCCGTAGGCGGACTGTATCTTATCCACAATAGCCCCCTCGTGGTTTGACTGGTAGCACTCGACCTCGCATCCAAGCTCCTTGGCGGTGGCTTCTATCAGCTCCACAAGGTCCTTGTATGTGCCCTTGCCGTAGAGGTTGGGCTCTCTTATGCCCAGCATATTGAGGTTTGGTCCGTTTATTACAAGCAGTTTTTTCATAAGCCTATCTCCTTTAGTATCAATTCCGCAGTCTGTTGCGGGGTGGGTTGAGTGGTGACCTCAACGTCACAGCACTGTCTGTATATTGGCAGACGGTAGTCGTACAGCTTTTTCAGCTTTTCGGGTGAGGAGGACAGGGGTCTGCCTTGTGTTTCCAGAGCACTCATATCTCTGTTGATAAACACCACAACGGCGTTTTGTCTGATGGCGTTGCGGTTTTCCTGCCGCAGAATGGCGCCGCCCCCCGTGGCAATAACAAGACCGCTTTGCTTGCAGATATCGGCAACTGCCTCCTGCTCAAGGTCGCGGAAGCAGTCCTCACCAAATGTGTTTATAATATCGGGTATACGGCGGTTATTGTTAAGCTCCACGGTGACGTCCGTGTCCTCAAAGCGTCTGTCCAACTTTTCTGCTATCAGCCTGCCCACGGTGGATTTGCCGCAGCCGGGCATACCGATAAGCACTACGTTCAGCATGGCAAGGGACAGCTTCTTTGTGATAGACTCTATCAAACTGTCGTCCATTTGGGTAGAAAGGAAAAGCTCCGCCGCCCTTTTGCCCTGGGCAACCAGCATGGAAAGCCCGTTTATGTAGGGAATGCCCAAGGCTTCCGCCTGCAACAGCAATGCCGTCTTTGCGGGGTTGTATATAAGGTCATACACGCATTTACATCTTGTAAAATTACTGAGCTCAATGGGGGACTCTCCGCAGTTGGGGTACATACCCACGGGCGTGGTGTTGACGATGATGTCTGCATCGTAATGCAAGTGCAGGTTTGTATAGTTATTTTCCCCCGTGCGGGATATCACCACGATACTGCCTGCGCCAAGGTCCTTTAATACGTTGATAACGGTAAGGCTGGCGCCGCCGCTGCCCAAAACGATACATTTTTTACCGTCCACGGGGCAGGGACCCAACGAAAGCATATGGGAAAAACCAAAATAGTCTGTATTATCGCCATACAGGGTGCCGTCAGCCCTCTTTACGATGGTGTTGACTGCGCCTATACGTTGTGCGATGGGGGAGATCTCGTCCAGATACGGTATTACCGTCTTTTTGTACGGAATGGTGACGTTTGTACCGTCAAATTCCCGTTTTTTGAGGAATCCCGCAACGTCTTCCTCCTCCATTTCCCAAAGCTTGTAGGTGTAATCTCCCAGCTCCTTATGTATTTGCGGGGAAAAGCTGTGGGAAAGCTTTCTGCCGATCAAGCCGAACATCATTTTACCTCCGAATAACTGCCCAGATACGCAAAACCCGGCAAGGTAGCGCTGAGCTCGTCGCAAAGAGCGTACAATGCCTTGTGGTCATCCACGCACCCTACGTCAAAATAGAACATGAACTCAAAGTCAGTTTCGGGCAAGGGGCGGCTCTCCAGCTTTAACAGATTAAGCCCCAAGGAGTAAAATCTGGACAATACTGAGTAAAGCGAGCCCTCCACGTGGGGCAGGATCATCATAAAGCTTGCCTGGGATGCCTCGGGGTATATTTCGGGCTCCTTTGCTATGCAGATAAACCTTGTGTAGTTGTTTTTATAATTCTGAACGTCGTACTCCAACGCATCAAGACCGTAAAGCTCACAGCAAAGAGGTGATGCAATGGCGGCTATGCTGTTATCGGCGGAATCTGCCACCATTTGTGCCGCAACTGCCGTATTCTTGCAAACCACGGGCTCAAAGCCATTTGCGGCAATGTAGTCGGAGCATTGGTTCAAAGCCTGCTCGTGGGAGAATACCTTTTTTATATCCCCTATGGACGTGCCCTTTTTTGCCAACAGACAATGGCTGACCTTTAGCTTTACGCTGCGGACGATGTAGCACTTATGCTTTTTTAACAGATCGTAGACCTGGTTTACGGAGCCTGCGATGGAGTTTTCGATGGGCAGAAGTCCGTATTTACATTCGCCCGCTGTTATCGCTTCAAAAACAGAGCCAAACGTGGGGTAGAACGTAATATCGGGCTGCTCAAAAAGCTTTTTGCACGCCTGCTCGGAATACGCACCGCTGACGCCTTGGCAAGCAACACTTGCCTGTGTGGGGAAGTCTGCGGGAGTTTTTTCCTTTGCGTCCAGTATCATGCCCGAAAGGCTGTGGTCATCGTTCATGTATCTGTGCTGATAGGATCTGGAGAGCTCCAGTATTGTTGAGTACAGCGCATTTGCGTAGGGTGCAAGCTCGTCACCTGCGTTTTCCTTTACCCTTGCCAAAAGCTCTGCCTCTCTTTTTTTATCCAGAACGGGAATGCCGTTTTCTTTTTTATATTTTGCGACCTCAAGAGAAATACCCATTCTTTTGCAGAAAAGGGGCACCAGCTCTGCGTCGATCTGATTTATGATCACTCTTAATTCTGAAAGATCCATAATTATCCTCTTTTACAATATTAAGTCAAGCATTGTTATTGCGGCAACTGCTTCAACCACGGGCACAGCTCTTTGTACTATGCAAGGGTCGTGCCTGCCCGTGATACAAAGGGTAGTGTTTTGCATCGTTGAAAGATCCACCGTATTCTGCTGTCTTGCTATGGAGGGCGTGGGCTTTATTACTACGCGGAAAAGCACGGGCATACCCGTTGTCATGCCGCCAAGAATACCGCCGTTGTTGTTGGAGGTTGTAACCACAGCACCGTCCTTGACCTCAAAGGGGTCGTTGGCTTGTGAGCCGCGCATTTTAGCCAGCTCAAAGCCTGCGCCGAATTCTATACCCTTTACAGCCGGGATCCCGAATATGTTACGGGACAGCAGGTTTTCAACGCCGTCAAACATGGGGTCACCCACACCCTGAGGCATACCGGAAACCATGCATTCTATAACGCCGCCAACGGAGTCAAGCTCGTCCCTTGCTGCAAGAATTACCCTCTGCATCTCGTCACCCTTGGCATCGTCAATAACGGGGAAGGGCTTTGATGCAATATCCTCTCTGCACATTGCCATGGGGTCAAATGGTGTATCGTAAACTTCCGCTACGGAGAAAATATGCGCCTTGACGGTGATACCTCTTTCTTTTAACAGCTGAAGTGCGATCGCACCTGCAAAGCACAAGGGAGCAGTAAGCCTACCCGATGAGTGGCCGCCGCCCTTGATGTCGTTATTTGAGTTGGTTTTGATACTGTACCCCAGATCAGCGTGGGAGGGACGGGGCTTTACCTTTAGCTCTGAATAATCCTTTGACTGAAAGCCTGTATTCCTAATAACTGCACACAGGGGAGCGCCACAGGTGACACCGTCGGAAAGCCCCGAAACTATCTCGGGGAGGTCGGCTTCCTTTCTCTGTGTGGATACATTGCTGTTGCCCGGAGCACGGCGCTTCATAAATGATGCGATATACTCCGTATCAAGGCTGATGCCTGCGGGCAGACCGTCAATTACACAGCCGATGGCATCGGAATGGGATTGACCGAAAACTGATATTTTAATATTGTTGCCGTTGATTATTGATGACATTTGATATTTCCTCCCAGTGATGTGTAATGGTCAAAAAAGTCGGGGTATGATTTGTTAACTGGCGAAGCGTCCGTTATTGTGACCTTGCCAGATGTTTTTGTTGCTGTAATGGCAAGGGACATTGCTATTCTGTGGTCGTTAAAGCTGTCTGCAACACCTCCGCAGAGGTCTTTCGTTCCTATTATCCGTATTGAGTTATCCTCTGATATTGCTTTGCCACCCATTTTGTTGATCATATCGCAGGTGGTCATTATTCTGTCGCTTTCTTTAAGACGGAGCCTTTCTGCATTTGTAAATACGGTTTCTCCCTCGGCAAAAGCGGCGGTAGCGGCAAGAATGGGTACTGCGTCGGGAATCTGGGCGGCGTCAACAGTCGTTGCCTTAAGCCATGGGGGAGGGGTTACCGTAACAGTATTGCCGTCCACCTTGACCGATGCGCCCATTTGCTCCAGCACCCTTAACACGGCAATATCACCTTGGCGGGTCGCCATATCAAGTCCGCTGACGGTAATGGCATTGCCCAGCGCCGCGGCACAAAGCCAAAACGAGCCGTTGGACCAGTCTCCCTCTGCATAAACAGTAGTGGGGGAGGTGTATTTTTGTCTGCCGCAAACGTAAAAGCCGTTTGCCATTGTGTGTATATTTATGCCGAATTGCTTCAGCACGTCAAGGGTCATATCCACGTATGCCCGTGATTGCAGGGGGGATGAAATGATTATTTTGCTGTCCCCCTCCAAAAGAGGCAGGGCAAACAAAAGACCGCTTATAAACTGTGAGCTTACGTTGCCCGGGAGTGTGTACTCGCCGGAAGTAAGTCTGTTGTGAGTTGAAAATACGTTCCCAAAAAGCTCTGTGACAACGCCCTTTTTCTCCATTTCCTCCTTAAGAGGGGACAGGGGTCTTGCCATCAGCCTGCCTTTACCGCAAAACTGAACCCCATCGCACATAGCCGCCGCCACGGGCAACAAAAGCCTGAAGGTGGTGCCGCTTTCCCCACATTGAAGTATTGCGGAGCCGCTTGGCGGACAGGGGGTTACTGTGATGCTGTTTGCGGAAACCTCTGCCTTGGCGCCCAGCGCGCGGATGCACTCCACCGTGGCCATTATGTCCTCCGACAGCGCATTAAGATGTATGGTAGTGGCAGTATCCGACAGCATGGCGGCTATCAGAAGCCTGTGTACGGATGATTTTGATGATACCGCTGTGATATTGCCTTGCAGTAGAGTGGGAATGATTTCAACTGTCATATATTATGATCCCTTTTCCAAAATATTGAGAACTTCCTGCGCGGGAAGCTTTTTCAGAATGCATTTTCCGATCTCTTGCGGAAGAACCAACGTAATGTCTGCGCCGGAACGTTTTTTGTCGGAAAGCGTCACGTTATAAAGCTGTGCAGGAGTGTATTCTGCCGCTGTGGGCAGGGAGTATTTTTTCAGCAGGGGGATAAGAGCAGGAGAATAGTCCTTGTCGCAAAGACCTGCCAAATAAGCACCCTTGGACATCATCACCATGCCGATGGCTACGGCGCTACCGTGGTGAATTGAGTAATTACTGCACTTTTCCACAGCGTGGCCGATGGTGTGACCAAAATTCAACAGCTGGCGCTCGCCGTTGTCAAATTCGTCATTTTCAACTATGCGCGCCTTTATGCTGATACAGGTACGGATGACGTACTCGTGATCTTCGCATATATGCTTTTGAGAAATAAAGTCAAAAAGCTCTTTATCCTTTATCATTGCATATTTAATTATCTCTGCGCATCCGTCTGCGTAGTCCTCGTGGGAAAGAGAAGAAAGCACATCCGTGTCACACAAAACAAGCTCGGGCTGATAAAATGCTCCTGCAAGGTTTTTGCCGCAGTCGAGATTGACTGCAGTCTTGCCGCCTACGGATGAATCCACCATTGCAAGCAATGTGGTTGGGATCTGAACAAAGTGTATTCCTCTTAAAAAAACCGCCGCAGCAAAGCCCGTTATGTCGCCAACCACGCCTCCGCCCAATGCTATAAGGCAGTCGCTGCGTGTAAGACCGTTGGTGCCTAAAAAATTAAGTATGTTGACCAGAGTGTCGGTGTTTTTGGAATGCTCTCCATTGGGGAAAACGTAGCTTACCGTGTCAAACCCGCTGTCGGAGAGGGACTTTGTGACCCTTTCTCCGTAGAGGGGGAATACCTTATCGTCGGATATTACTGCCACCCGCTTTGTTTTGGGCAGGAGGGATGAGACCTCTCGCCCAACGGATGACAGGATACCCTTGCAGATCTTAATGTCGTAGCTTCTTGAAGCATTTACGTGAACTGTTTCCATGATCGATGTGCTTTCTGATATTCTGTATATTAAATTACTTGATAGCTTCTATGATCTTGTTTGTGCACTTAACAACGTCAGCGAATGCATCGGGAGTGAGTGACTGAGGACCGTCGCAGAGAGCCTTTTCGGGATTGTTGTGGACCTCGATCATAAGACCGTCAGCACCTGCTGCAGCTGCAGCCATAGCCATAGGCTTTACCAGCTTTGCAATACCTGTTGCGTGGGACGGGTCAATAACGATGGGCAAGTGCGTCATGCTCTTGAGCATGGGGATAGCGGACAGATCAAGAGTATTTCTTGTTGCAGTCTCAAAAGTTCTGATACCTCTCTCGCAGAGGATGACCTTTTCGTTACCGCCTGCCATGATGTATTCTGCGCTCATCAAAAGCTCCTGCAACGTGCTGGAAAGACCTCTCTTAAGGAGGACTACCTTATTCGTCTTACCCAAAGCCTTCAAAAGCTCAAAATTCTGCATATTTCTTGCACCGACCTGAACAACGTCAACGTTTTCGAACAACGGAAGGTGTGCGGCATCCATGATCTCGGTTACGATGGGAAGTCCCGTTTCCTCCTTTGCATGGAGCAGAAGGTCAATACCTTCACCTCTCATGCCCTGGAATGCGTAGGGAGATGTTCTGGGCTTGAATGCACCGCCGCGGAGGAGAGTAGCACCGGCTGCCTTGACTTCCTTTGCGATGGTTGCGATCTGCTCGGGGCTTTCGATGGAGCAGGGGCCTGCAATGTAGCAGAAAGAGCCGCCGCCGACCTTTACGCCGTTAATGTCGATGACCGTATCGTCGGGATGGAACTTTCTGTTTGCGTTCTTGTAGGGTTCGCTGATTCGCTTAACGTCCTCAACGATCTCAAGACCCTTTACCATGTCGATATCGACCTTGCTTGTATCACCCAAAAGACCGAGGATGGTCTGATAATGACCGTTTACTGTATGTACGCCGAGGCCAAGGCCTTCAAGCCATTCGATGAGCTGTTGTGTTTGTTCCTTTTGGGAATTGTTTTTAAGAATAACTACCATTTTCTTTTCTTCCTTTCATTTTGCAAAAAAATAAAAATTTATAATAAAAAATCCGCAAGCGCGTTACGCCTGCGGACAATTTATATTCAAATCTATACAAGGTGAATACAAAAAGCTCAATTATCAGCGCAACACAAATAGACCTTATTTATATTTCTAAAGTAGAAATAAATAAAGCCGAAAAAGAAGTATACGCCTGTAAAAAGAGAGCTTCTCATATGCAAATTGTCCTTTCAAAATAATACACATATATTATAATACCATTTTTCGGATTTGTCAATAGGTATTTTATGAATTTTTATTAAAATTTGTGATTTTTAATGAGGATACCTCCGCTGAAGGCGGTTGCAAAAAACGACAAAATATGATACAATAAAATTCAAGTGCATGAAAAAGGAGGTGTGGCAGGTGATAAATGCTGATGAGCTTTTGGCGGAATGCATACGAATGGCAAAAGCGCTGGGTATACGTACAGGCGAGATCGATCCTGCGGTGAGGATAAACTCCAGAGCGACAAAAAGGTTTGGAATGTGCACCAAAAAGGGAAAGGGCTATACGATAGAGATCGCGGCAAGGCTGCTTGACGCCAAAAGGCAGGCGTGTATGGACGTTCTGATGCACGAGGTGCTGCACACCTGCTACGGATGCTGTAACCACGGCAAAAGGTGGAAGCAATATGCCCAAAGGGTCAACGATGCCTACGGACTGAACGTTACCGTGCGAGGGACTTGCCCGGGGCTGGGCGTAAGCGACATAAGCAAAAGGCGTTACGTCATAACCTGTCAAAAATGCGGCAAGGTATTTTACCGAGAAAGACGGTCGAGGCTGGTGGATCACCCCGAAATGTACAGATGCTCCTGCGGCGGATGCCTTGAGGTGGCTGAATATCAGGATGCATCGGAAAAACGGTAAAAAAATAAAAAATTTCAGCAATATAATAAAGGAAAAACGGAATTTCTGTCGAATATAAATAATGTATATGCTTTTCTATCGGAGGGATGCTATGACGAGAGAATTGATAGAAGCTAACGAGCACAAAACACTTTGCGAATACGCTGTATTCAGCGATCAAAGCAGGGGCAGACAGTTGCCCTGCGAGCCTTGCGAGATGCGTACTGTGTTTCAGCGGGACAGGGACAGAATAATCCATTGTAAATCCTTCCGCCGCTTAAAGCATAAGACTCAGGTGTTTATGGCTCCACAGGACGACCATTACAGAACAAGACTCACCCACACTCTGGAGGTATCCCAGATCGCAAGGACCATTGCAAGGTGCTTGCGGCTGAATGAGGATCTTACGGAGGCTATTGCTTTGGGGCATGATCTTGGTCACACTCCCTTTGGCCATGCTTGCGAAAGAGAGCTGAACAGACTGATGGCTGACGGCTTTTCTCATAATAAGCACAGCCTCAGAGTGGTTGACGTGCTGGAGAGGGATTACAAGGGACTAAACCTTACGTATGAGGTGAGGGACGGTATTTTGTGCCACACCGGTGATCAGATGCCCCGGACTCTTGAGGGTCAGATAATCCGCCTCAGCGACAGAATTGCCTATATCAACCACGATATTGATGATGCAATACGTGCAAAAATGCTTTCCGAAAGCGACTTGCCTGCTTGTTGTATGGAGGTATTGGGAGCATCCCACGGAGAAAGAATAAACAGAATGATCCTTGACGTGGTTCAAACAAGCTCCGATTATAAGTCCATAAGGATGAGTAAGGACATTGGCAAGGCTACGGACGAGCTGAGAACGTTCTTGTTTGAGCATGTTTACGTGGGCACGGTTGCCCAGGAGGAAAACGACAAGGCTTGCGATACTGTCAGGATGATGTTTGAGTTCTTTATCAAAAATCCCGACAGATTACCCCAGGAATACAGAACACATATCGACCTTTACGGCAAGGAGCAGATAGTGTGTGACTACATTGCAGGAATGACGGACCTGTACGCCATAAAGCTTTTTACGGAGCTTTTTGTGCCCAGAGTCTGGACAGGACTGGATATTTAATAAAAGAAAGGACCCCGACTGATGGCTCAGGACAATTTTTCACAATGGCTTCAAGAACTGAAGGATAAAAATGATATTGTTTCCGTTGTGTCGGGGTATATGTCTCTGACAAGAAAGGGTCGCCACCATTGGGGCTGCTGTCCCTTCCAC
>JAGBHJ010000137.1 GCA_017935525.1 Clostridia bacterium
AAAGGCAATCTAACACAGTTTCTCCCTCCCTTCCCTTAAAAAACCTAAAGTCTTGCCCCCGTTGCATCACATATTTCAGTGCTTATGCGGAGTGGTTTTTTCGTCTTGTATTTAGTAGGGACCGGCGTCCTCGACAGTCCCTACAAATCATATCCGTGGGCATAGGACGGGGACTTGCTCCTGCCTTATCTTCTCTTTACGAAAAGGCTACATCTTATAGCAACCTCACTAAATTAAGACCCATCAAAAAACCCCATTCCAACAACATCTGTGTCAGAACGGGGTAAACTTCAAAAAATCTTACTTATTCTCTACCATACTTTTTATCAATAAAGCAATTATATCCAACTGATTATCACTTAACTGCCTCATGTCGGATACAATGCTATTCAATTTTGACGGATCCTCGGTCTCCGTCCGAAAAAACTCCGCAGGTGAAATTCCCAAATACTCACAAATGTAGAAAAAGCCTTCCATTGATGGCTTTGCCTTTCCCGTTTCAATGTTGTTTATATATCCCGGGTTTTGTCCGATGGATAAGCTCATATCACGGGCAGATACGCCCTTTTTCTCTCGCAAACGGGCTAATCTCATTGCAAATGTTTTCTCATCCATGTTATCACCTCACATATAACGTTTTATAGATTCTATTCTCCACTATGTATCATTAAGGCACACCCCAAACGAAGTGTGCCAATCATTCACCCTATCAACGAGCTTACCACGCCGCTTACAAACAATGTGGACAAAATGCCTATTGCAAGGCCCACCCAGCGGAGCTTGGAAAGTCTTTCCTTAAAGAGTATCGTTGCCGCAACCGTTGTCAGCACCAGCGGGCATATATTTACAACCGGGAAGAGCACTGCTGCATCCAGCTTGCCTGACAAGAAAAGGTTGATAACGTGGCACAGACCCAGCGAAATGCCCGAGCAGATCGGGATAGCCACATGGGAGATCTTCTTGAACTTGAAGGAGATCGCCGCTTTATCCGTGCCCTTGTGCTTCTGTCTGTTGATGATCAGCATCACCAGCGCCACAAGGGAAAGTGTGATCATTGTAGAGCAAAGGAACACCGGGGACTCCTCCTTGTGAGGTGAGCTTTGGTGTATTTTTTGCATAACGCCCACGGCGCCGTTGAGCACTGCGGATGTCAAGCAGCAAATAAGCCACTTCTTTGTCACCTTTTTTGCGTCGTCCGTCTGCTGTCTGTCAACGGAAAGCAAAATACAAGCCACCATAAGCACGATACCGATCACCTGCATACCGCTGATCTTTTCGTTCCAGAACAAGCCACTCAGCGTGGGGATAACCGTGGAAAGAGAGATCAACACCGACGTGTATGAGAACGGGCCGATCGCCAGCGCCTTAAGATTTAACAGCAGCTGGGCAATAACCGTTATACCAAACAGTACGCCAAACAGTATGGAGTAAAGGGATATTTTCCCTATGCCGCCGGAGGACGCAACCGCCACCACCGCGCAAACGATACCCTCTATCATCAGGTATATGTAGTAGTCGGAGTCCGTTTTTGAAATCTTCTTTGCAAACAAGCTGTTAGAAATGTAGAATGTCACCGCTGCCGCCAACGTCAACGCCAGCAACACGGGAATAGGTAATGTTAACATAATAATTCTCCTTGCAAGGTTTTACGCAGATAATTATAGCACTCAAAGAGGAAAAAGTCAACATTTTTCTTGAAAGGCAACGAATTTTGTGCTATAATAAACGATGTGAGAGATCAACACAGAAAAGGAGATAACCATGAACATATATACGTCCGTAGCCCAGCTGATAGGGGGCACTCCCCTGCTGGAGCTTAAGAATTTTTCCAAAGCTAACAATATAAACGCCACCCTGGTGGCAAAGCTTGAATCCTTTAACCCTGCAGGCTCTGCCAAGGACAGAGTTGCCCTGCAGATGATAGAGGACGCCGAAGCCACGGGCAGGCTTGCACCCGGCGCCACCATCATTGAGCCCACATCCGGCAACACGGGCATAGGACTTGCATCCATTGCCGCAGCAAAGGGCTACAAGGTCATAATCACCATTCCCGATACCATGTCCCCCGAAAGAGTAAAGCTGATGCGTGCATACGGCGCCGAGGTCATCCTCACTCCCGGTGCTCTTGGTATGAAGGGCTCCATTGCCAAGGCGGAGGAATTAAACAAGCAAATTCCCAATTCCATCATAGCGGGGCAGTTTGACAACCCTGCAAACCCTGCGGCACACTACAACACCACAGGCCCCGAGATATGGGCAGATACTGACGGCAAGGTAGATATATTTGTGGCAGGCGTGGGAACGGGCGGTACCATCACGGGCACGGGCGAATACCTCAAGGAGCAAAACCCCAACGTCAAGATAATAGCGGCAGAGCCCGAGGACTCCCCCTACCTTTCCCGCGGGGTGGCAGGTGCGCACAAGCTCCAGGGTATTGGTGCGGGCTTTGTGCCAAAGATACTCAATACAAAAATATACGACGAGATACTCACCGTCACCACCGACGAAGCTTACCAAGCCGCAAGACAGCTTGCCACCACCGAGGGCGTGCTTGTGGGTATTTCCTCGGGTGCGGCGTTGAGCGCGGCGCTTGAAATTGCAAAAAGGCCCGAAAACAGCGGCAAAATGATAGTTGTGCTGCTGCCCGACACAGGTGACAGATACCTGTCAACAGAGTTATTTGGATAAAAAAACTTCCCATGGGGAGCACTATCACTTTTGCGAAGCAAAAATATCATGACGAGCTGTGCGAGGCATATCACTAAGAAGCTTTACTACCCGACACTACATCCAAAAGGTATAATGTGAAAAAGAGCACGGACGAAAATGGGCACGCGCGATAACGAAGGATTAACATAAGTTATTCGAGCGTGCCCATAATGAATTGCCCTAAATGGCATGAATTGGCTTGCGCCGTGAATTGAACTTCGTTCATGAATTGCCTTCGGCATGATAAAGCATAGCA
>JAGBHJ010000014.1 GCA_017935525.1 Clostridia bacterium
AACCGTCGATCATAACGGAGGAGAAACCGCCGTCGATACAAGCCTTACAGAGCTCAAAGGAATCACCGTGGTCAAGGTGAAGTGCGATGGGGAGGTCTGTCTCCTTGATTGCAGCTTCAACAAGCTTTGTCAGGTATGTGTGGTTAGCGTACTTACGTGCGCCTGCAGAAACCTGCAAAATAACGGGAGCGTTGAGCTCCTTAGCAGCCTCTGTGATACCCTGGATGATCTCCATGTTGTTTACGTTGAAAGCACCGATAGCGTAGCCGCCTGCGTATGCCTTGGCAAACATTTCTTTTGTATTAACAAGTGCCATAATATAAAACCTTTCTTTTGTCTGATAACAGACAGATATTTTTCTTTACTATATTATACCACAGATTTGAAAAAAGTGTTTAAAATATTCGCCCAAAAAGGCATTTTTTTGTAAAAAATTTCCCGTATTCCGTTATATCTGCTTGCGAAGCTTATCCACAGCTCCTTTTTCCAGACGGGATACCTGCGCCTGAGATATTCCCAGCTCACTTGCGACCTCGGTCTGGGTCCTGCTTTTGACGTAACGCATCTGCATTATGTGCTTTTCTCTGTCGTTAAGCTTTGCAAAGGCTCTTTGCAGGGATATTCTGTTTGTCGTCTCCTCCTCAAGGTCCTTGTCGTCCGACAAGTGGTCCTCCAGATATATTGAATCCGTGCCGTCGGAATATATGGGCTCCGAAAGGGATACAGTATCCTGCATTGCCTCCATTGCAAGTATAACGTCCTCACGCTCCGTCTGCAGTATTGATGCGATCTCATCAAGCGGAGGAAGCTCGCCGTCCCTGTTCTTTAACTGCATGATCTTGTAGGCAAGGTCACGCAGGGATCTGCTTATCCTTATGGCTGAGTTATCACGAAGATAACGTCTCAGCTCGCCTATTATCATCGGTACTGCATAAGTGGAAAAGCACAGCTCAAGAGAGATGTCAAAATTATCCACCGCCTTTATCAGCCCGATGCAACCTATCTGGAACAGGTCGTTTATATCCTCGCCTCTGTTTGTAAAGCTTTTTATAACGCTTAGCACCAGCTTAAGATTACCCGAGATTATCTGCTCCCGCGCAAGGTCGTCCCCCTCCTTCATCCGCTTAAAAAGCCGTGACATTTCCGAATTGTTCAGCACCTTTAACTGCGCGGTGTTGATCCCGCTTATTTCAACCTTGTTTATTGCCATGTTGCTTGCTACCTCTTTTCCCGTTGGTTACAAAATAAGTATGTCCCTTATTTTGGCGCCGTATGCAGGGACAATTTGGTGAATTTTGGGGCTTTGCAGAGTTGATGTGAAAAGTGTTTGACAAAGATGTTTGTTTGTGTTAAAATCATAACAACACCAAGGAGAATTAACAAATGAAAGATCTTAATACCGCGTTTTCCGCCGCAGTTACCAGGGCTGTCAGCCGTGATAAGGGGAATTCCATAGGACTTTTGGCAGAAAAGACGTTGCACAGCGCGTTAAAATTCTATTTTTGTGAGGATGAGAATTGCCACGAGGTCAAGTACAAGGGCTTTGTCGCTGACGTGTATATGGACGACGGAGTACGACCCCATATCGTTGAGATACAAACAAAGCAGACATTCCGCCTGGCAAAAAAGCTGGATGCATACGGGGACGAGGTGGACGTGACTGTGGTATTGCCGTTATTCCTTAATAAAAACGTCGTGTGGATAAACCCCGAGGACGGCAGTATGACCACTCCCCATAAGACCACAAAGCCAAAGAATAAATTCCATATTCTGCGGGAAATGTACGGTATAAGGGACTATATCACCCGCAGCAACGTGACGGTCTGTGCGCTGATGCTCAACGCAACGGAGTATAAGCTTCTTGATGGCTTTGGTAAGGACAAAAAGCGCAAAGCAACAAAGTATGACATTGTTCCCGAGGAGCTTTGTGACGAGATGTGGTTCAGCGAAAAGGAGGATCTGGAAATATTCAGAATTGAGGAGCTGGGCGAGTTTACAGTTGACGAATTTGCCAAGGCAGCAAGGATCACGAGGTCCGATGCAGGCTACGCTGTTTTGACGCTTGATAAGCTGGGCATGACTGAGCCCTGCGGTACAAAGGGCAGAAAAAAGCTCAGGAAATTCTTATGAAAGCAAATGTGAACAAAATCTATAAAATATTAACAAAAAAATCCAAAAATATTTTGTTTTTTTGTTCCAAAAGCTATTGAAATTAAAAAGCATTTGTGATACAATGGATACATGAACACGAAAGCTCCCGAATAAATATATATTTGGGGAGCAAAAATACGGAGGTTTGACCTTGACAGAAAAATTTTTGACCGACATCGGTACTGAGTGCGGTACTTCCGGCTATGAGGCTCCGGTTTCCGAGTTTATAAAGGCGGAGTTTGAAAAGTACAGCAACGACGTTACCGTTGACAATTATTACAATGTTGTGGCAAGAGTCAAGGGCGATTCCTATACGGAAGCAATGCCCAAGATATTACTTTGCGCACACATGGATGAGATCGGCTTTATCGTTAAGTCAGTTGATGACAACGGATTTATAAAGGTAGTTACAAACGGAGGAATGGACGTAAGGCTTTTCCCCGGCATGGAGGTCATCGTTCACGGCAAGAGGGACGTAAGAGGTATTTTCGGTGCAAAGCCACCCCACATCCTTAAGGCTGATGAAACAAACAAGACCATCCCATTGGACGATCTTTATATCGATACGGGCCTTTCAAATGCAAGCGAGATAATCAGCATTGGTGACATCGTTACCTACGACAGCCCTCTTACAAAGCTCAAGAACGGCTTTGTGATGGGCAAGGCAATGGACGACAGAGCAGGCGTTGCCATTCTTTTGGCGGCTATGAGAGAGCTGGAAAAGCTGAAGTTCGGAGCTGACGTTTACTTCGGCGCAACCGTGCAGGAGGAGCTCGGCGTTAAGGGCGCAACAATGCTGGCTTACAGAATAGCTCCCGATATCGGCATTGCCATCGACGTTACTCACGGCAGCACACCCGACGCATCCGTTGCGACAGGCAATACTGTGCCCATGGATAAGGGTATTTCCGTAACGGTCGGTCCCAACATACATCCAAAGCTTTGCGAGAGAATGTGCAAAGTTGCTGATGAAAACAACATCGGTTACGTTATTGAGGCGTGCCCCAGACCAACAGGTACTGACGCCCGTGCGCTTCAGATTTCAAGAGAGGGTGTTCCCAGCGTGCTTTTGAGCATTCCGCTGAGATATATGCACACACCCAACGAGGTGATCAATCCCAAAACCGTTGATACGGCAGGCAAGATGATCGCTCTGTTTATAGCAAGTCTTGGGGAGGATTGGCAGCAATGGACGAGTTATTGAAAAGACTTTCCGAGTGCGATTCCGTCTCGGGAAATGAATATGAAATAAGACAGATAATAAAGGATGAAGCTTCAAAGTATGCAGAGGTCTCCGTCGATAAGATGGGCAACGTTATCGCATACAAAAAGGGTAAGGTCGGCGGCAGAAAGGTCATGCTGGCAGCCCATATGGACGAGGTCGGCTTTATCGTTTCTTATATTGAAGACAGCGGTTTTATAAGATTCAAGCCCGTCGGCGGCATTGACCAGAGAATACTGCTGGCAAAGAGGGTAAGAATAGGTCAGGACAAGACCTTGGGTGTATTCGGCATCAAGGCGATCCACCTGCAGTCAGTGCCCGAAAGAGGAAACGTCGTTCCCATGGCGTCAATGTACATCGACGTCGGCGCAAGCTCCAAGGAGGCTACCGGCGTTAAGATAGGTGACTACATCTCATTTACCACGGAGTTTGAGGACTTTGGTGACAACAAGATGAAGGGCAAGGCACTTGACGACAGCTTGGGATGCAGAGCATTGCTTGAGATACTCAAAAACGACTACGACGACGATATATACGCTTGCTTTACCACCCAGGAGGAGGTGGGCATGAGAGGTGCGGGAGTTGCGGCATACGCCATCCGTCCCGACGTTGCAATAGTGGTTGAGGGTACTACCTGCGCAGACGTGCCTGACGTACCGGAGACAAGC
>JAGBHJ010000138.1 GCA_017935525.1 Clostridia bacterium
ATACGGGATTTACTTACGAGGAGCTTTGCGGGGATTCAAGAGCTAATATTGAGGTGACTCGGGAATTTTTGGGGCTTGTGGATATTCTCATCGACGGCAGATACGTTGAGGAGTTAAAGAACATAGGACTTATATTCCGTGGATCGTCAAATCAAAGGATAATCGATATGAATTTGACAAGAAACCGATGTGAGTTGACACTTTGGGAAGGAATGTCAAAGGATAGGATTTAATTGGGTTTTATGTCATAAAAACAGTTGACAAAATAAAATGTCTGTGATATAATAACAACGATGCGACAAGGTCGCAGGAGATCAATTGGGAGCTGAATGCATTCGGCTGAGAGGAGGGTCTGTACCCTCGACCAATATACCTGATCCGGATAATGCCGGCGTAGGAATTGATGGTAAAGCTAGCTACCAATGCAAATTTCTTACACCGCAGCGTTATCTGCGGTGTTTTTTTACACCGAGATAAATTTAATGCGGAGGTTTTCTGTTATGAAAACAAAAATGAACCAAGATGTTGTAGTGCTCTGTGAGGGCGCGGTAATGATCGCTCTTGCCATTGTGCTCAGCTTTATTGAGCTTGAGCTTGGCGTATGGGGCGGTTCGATCGGTTTTGCGATGATCCCGATTGCGATCTTCGCTTTAAGACGCGGTGCTGTTTGGGGTATCGGCGTTGGATTTGTGTTCGGCACGTTAAAGTTCTTTATCGGTGACGGCACTGTGGCAAACTGGGTTTCCCTGCTGTTGGATTATTCCGTAGCATACGGCGCAGTTGGTCTTGCAGGTCTTTTCTGCAAGATGGAGAACAAAAACGTAGCCGCCATTGCAGGTACGGCGGTTGGCTGTCTTTCCAGATATCTGGTAAGCTTTATCAGCGGTGTTACGGTTTATGCGGAGTACGCAGAGCCTACATTTGCAGGTATTTCCACACCCAATGCTTTCATATATTCTATTGTTTACAACGGTGCGTATATGATCCCCAGCACGATCATTGCTTTGGTGGTGGTTCCTGTAATATTCCTTGCGTTAAAGCGCTTTAAGGTGTAAAAAGCAATAGTTTATTGCTGGACAGACCGTCCGTTATGTGTTAAAATAGTATTACATACTCTAAAAGGGAGATCTTGCTATGTTTGACACCAAAAAATTCGGCGGTTATCTTTCTCGCCTCAGAAAAAGGGCGGATATGACCCAATCAGAGCTTGCGGATAAATTAAACCTTACCAGACAGGCAATATCACGTTACGAGGTGGGCGACAGCTTCCCCGATGTGTCGATCCTTGTGATGATAGCGGACATATTCGGCATCACTCTTGACGAGCTTATAGGCTCGGGCGAGCCTACACGGGGTGAGTCCTATATACTGTCAAACGTTGCAATGGGTAATGATGATTTTGTTGCTCAGAGCATTGAGGATATAGTTGGTACTGCCCATTTGTTAAAGCCCAGCGTTCTGCAAAGGCTGACCTCTGTTTTTGCAAAGGATGGCATAGATATTTCGGGCATTGCAGAGCTTGCGGAGTATCTGAATGAAGAAAGCGTATCACAGCTGTTATCAAATGCCAATTACGACAAAGTAAGCGACGAAATGCTGACCAAGTTTCTGCCCATGCTTGACGACAGGTCAAAAATGGCTATATTCAATAAGATCATCACGGGCGAAATGGACTGGCGCTTTATCAGAAATCTTATGCCCTATGCGGATTTTTTATCGTCACAGGTGGAGGCGGCAGTTTTGGAGGGCGCATTGCCGTGGGAGGCTCTTGACCTTATGCTGGAGGCTCGGCAAGAAATGTACGACAGACGAAATTGGCGAGAAAGCATGGATACAGAATGATTTTCTAACGGACGTTAAACGGTTTTTGTGAAAAAGGATGAAGAAAATTCTTCATCCTTTTGTTTTTTCCCGTTTTCTTAAACAATTTATTAACAAATCGGTGATATAATATTATACGTAAATGCGAAATACAGGAGGAGGTAGATCGTATGTTCAAAATATTAGTCGTTGAGGATGACACGGCACTCAATAAAAGCGTATGCTCTTTCTTGAATCAAGCAGGGTACGAGGCAGTTGGCTGTCTTGACGCAAATACTGCCTACGACAAAATGTACGCGGATGTATTCGATCTGATAATTTCCGACATCATGATGCCTGATATTGACGGCTTTGAGTTTGTAAGGTCAGTTCGTGCCCTTAATGAGAATATACCCATACTCTTTATGACTGCAAGGGATGACCTTGCCGCAAAGCAAAGAGGATACAGGGTTGGAATTGATGATTATATGGTAAAGCCCATAGACCTTGACGAGCTGTATCTCAGAATAGGCGCCCTTCTCCGCCGTGCGAGAATAGCCGCAAGCCGCCGACTGGAGGTTGGTAGCTTTACAATGGATGCCGAGGAACACACCGCATACCTTAACGATGAGGAGATTCCCCTGACACAAAGGGAATTCAACCTTTTATATAAGCTTTTGTCGTACCCCAAAAAGACCTTTACCCGTACCCAGCTTATGGATGAATTCTGGGATGCGGAAACTGCGTCAAGCCCACGCACCGTGGACGTTTATATGACAAAGCTCAGAGCAAAGCTGGCAGATTGCGACTCATTTGAGATAGTTACTGTTCATGGCTTGGGTTACAAGGCGGTGTTAAAATGAAAAAACCTGCTATAAGATTGGCAAACGTGCTAAAGGAGCTACACAATTATATACTGTTCTTTATAATCGTTGCATTTGTAGTCACCTGTTGTATGCTGTTATTTCTTTCAGCAATGACAAAAAGCATGAATATTGAGCTAACCACAGAAAACATCAATCTTGCCGCAAGATTAACGATGATAAACGTATTTCTTCTGTCTTTGATATTGACGGTTGCAGACATAATCCGCAGAAGAATAGTCGTCAGACGCCCTGCTCAAAGAATAATCGATGCAGGAGAAAAACTCACTCAAGGTGACTTTTCCGTAAGAATACCTTGCAAAAAGCACATGAACCACGACGACCCGTTCAACAGCATTGCCCAATGCTTTAACAAAATGGCAGAGGAAATGGCGTCAACGGAAACGTTGAGGACGGACTTTATTGCAAACGTTTCTCACGAGCTGAAGACACCACTTGCCGCAATCAAGAATTACGGCACGCTCCTGCAGGCTGACGACCTTACGGAAGAAAAACGAATGGAATACGCCAAGGCAATTACAGAATCATCCGGCAGGCTTGCAAGGCTTATAACAAATATTCTCAAGCTCAACAAGCTGGAAAACCAGCAGATAAT
>JAGBHJ010000139.1 GCA_017935525.1 Clostridia bacterium
CCCAGTCCGGGAGGTCCGTAGAGCAGCACGTGGTCAAGGGACTCGCCCCTCATCTTTGCCGCTTCCATATATACCTTCAGCTTTTCCTTTTCCTTTTGCTGTCCGATGTATTCGTCCAGAGTGCGGGGGCGGAGGCTGTTTTCTCCAACGTCGGATTCCGTTCTGTCGGAGGAGATGAGTCTTTCGTTATCTTTGTACATGGTGGTTTCTGCCTTCCTTGTGATCTGTATTCTTCCCAATACTACATAATTATACCATACATCCCATGCTTTTGCAAGGCTTTTTTGGCGCAGAATATTTTTGCGGAAAATGTTGAAAATAATTCGATTGTATGTTATAATTATAATGCGTGTGAATAGCCTTATTTGTCAAAAAAGGGCTGTATTGTCAACAAAACAAAGGAACATGGGAGAAAAGAATGAAAAAGATCAAGAAAAGGTACAGATGGCTGGAAAGGCTCATCATAGGCTTGTTTTGTGCGGGCGTGTTGGGTCTTGCGGTGCTTTTTGGCATTGATGCCTACGTAAGAGAAACTGTGGATTACGGCATAATTACATCAGCAGATGCGGTAGAGCTGGAGGATGTGGATTGCATAATCGTGTTGGGCTGCTACGTTTATCAGGACGGCAGACCGAGCGATATGCTGGAGGACAGGTTAAAAATGGGTGTGGAGCTTTATAAAAACGGCGCAGCACCAAAGGTAATAATGAGTGGCGATCACGGCAGACCCGTTTATAACGAGGTTCAGGCGATGAAAAACTACGCAGTGGAAAAGGGCGTGGCATCTGAGGATGTGTTTATGGATCATGCGGGCTTTTCCACCTACGAAAGCATTTACAGAGCAAGGGATATATTTAAGGCAAAAAAGGTGCTGATAGTAACCCAGGAGTACCATCTTTACAGAGCACTTTACGTAGCGCAGGCATTGGGGCTGGAGGCATACGGAGTGTCTGCCGATTACAGACAGTATTCGGGTCAGATATACAGGGATGCAAGAGAGATCCTGGCAAGGGCAAAGGATTTTGCCATGAGTATTTTTAAGCCCAAGCCTACGTTTTTGGGGGATGAGATCCCCGTCAGCGGTAACGGAAACGTCACTAACGATCAATAGAAAGGAAGCCCGTGGGGGCAAGGTAGAATAATATATGCCATTGAGGGTATACTCACTGTACAGCGGCAGCAGCGGTAACGCAACGCTGGTTGCAGGGGGAGAAAGCAAGATACTTATTGACTGTGGAGTTTCCGCAAGGGCGGTGGAGACTGCATTGCATAACGTGGGGGTAAAGCCCGAAAGCATAAAGGGCATCTTTATCACTCACGAGCATTCGGACCACATAAAGGGCGTGGGTATAATGTCCAGAAAATACGGTATCCCCGTTTATGCCAACGAAAAGACATGGGCAGCCATGGAGGACAAGGTCGGGGACATAGGCCTTTCGTCAATAAGGATCATAAACAACGAGTCGGAGATATTTATTGACGATCTTTGCGTGGGGAATTTTAAGATATCCCACGACACCGTTGACCCCATCAGCTACACCGTTACCTGCGAGAACAAAAAGGTCAGCGTGGTGACGGACACGGGCAATATTACAAGCTCCATGCTTAACGCGGTGCTTGGTTCTCAACTGATATTGTTGGAGTCCAATTATGACCCCAAAATGCTTGCGGATTGCTCATACCCCACGATACTCAAGCACAGAATAGCGGGCAGCAAGGGCCATTTGTCAAATTGCGACTGCGCACAGACCATTCTCAAGCTGATCGACAGCAACATCAAATACATATTGCTTGCCCACCTCAGCAAGGAAAGCAATACTCCTGAGGTCGCATACTGTACGGTTAAAAATACGTTGGAGGCAAACGGAGTTTATATCGGTAATGACGTTATGGTGGATATGACGTACAGAGACAGGTCCACACACGTTTATAATCTTTTGTAATAAAGAATAAGGAGAATAATATGAGCAATTTAGACCCTGAAAAGATCGAACCTATTTGGGAGCCGCAAAATAAAGGAAAGAAATACCCAAGCGTTCACGCAACCGGCATTTTTATGCTTGTGGTGGTGGGCGTATTCTTTGCTGTAAACCTCATAATGGCGGCAATACTTGACTCCAACGAGGAATGGGCAAAACTGTACAACGAAAGTGCCACGTTTGCCTACTGCATATCCATCGTTATGACCGTGCTGGCAATTGGTCTGCCCACTTACGTAATGCTGATGATATACAAGGGGGATAAGGACAGCCTTTTGCGCTTGAATCCTATCAGCGGTAAGGAAATGGTGATAACCGTGTGCATTTCGGTGGTAATGTTTGTGGGTAACCTGTATCTTTCCGAATTCAATATGCTCTTGGCATCGTTATTTACAAGAATAGACCTGCCGCAAACTCCGCCTGTTATTACCACAAGCGATAAGCTTGCATTGATTCTCAGCGTGGTTGTGGCGGCACCCGTGCTGGAGGAGCTTATGATGCGCGGTGTTATAATGCGCGGCATGGAGGGCAAGTCAAAGTGGTTTGCTTTTATCGTTACGGGTACGTTTTTTGGAATGCTTCATTTGAACTATTACACACTTATCCCAAAGGTACTGGGCGGAATATTGCTGTGTTACATGGTGTTTGAAACCAATTCCATATATACCGGTA
>JAGBHJ010000015.1 GCA_017935525.1 Clostridia bacterium
CAACGCCCGTTATCCGCTTTACCTGCTGTATAAGATTTTCCTTGGGCAGATACGTATGCCCCTCTCCCGAGGATTGCTTTAGCGCATACTGGACGCTGGCATTGACTCTTAAGGGAGAATTCAACTCTATCCCCATGGACCTTGCCACTCTGTCCGCCGTCAAAAATCCTATTCCGTCTATCTCATCCGCCAAGACGTAGGGATTTTCCTTTACTATCCTTATTGCCGCCTTGCCGAATTTGTTGTATATCTTGGTGGCAAACAGAGCCGTTATGCCGTAGGTCTGCATAAACAGCATCACCTCACGCATTCCCTGGTTTTTTTGCAGGGATTCCGTTATCTTTTCCAGCTTCTTTTTGCCTATGCCCTCTATTTCAAGCAGTCTGTCCGTGTGGTAGTTGATAATATCCATGGTGTCGTCACCAAATTTATCCACTATCTTCTTTGCCATGGACTTGCCTATACCGTACACCGCACTGGACGACAGATAACGTATTATGCCGTCCCTTGTGGTTGGCATCATGGTCTGGTACGCCTGCGCCTTAAACTGCTTGCCGTAACCGGGATGCACCGTCCATTCACCCGCAAGCTCCAGCCTTTCCCCCTCCATAACAAGGGCAAGACTGCCTACCGCAGTGAACTCCTCATTGCTTTCGTCCTCCATTTCAAGCACGGCAAAGCCCGTATCCTCATTTTTATACACGGTGTGAACTACCGTTGCCTGAATCGTATCCATAATTACTCCTTCTGTTACGGTTGTAATTGTTGCAATATGTTGTTAAGACAATACGTCAGAGCAATATTGTCCGCCGCAAATATAGCCGCCGCTATCAACGCCTCTTTGGCGTAGAATTTGTCCCTTGTATTCATGTAAGTAGCAAAGGAGCATATCATAAACGGCAAAGTCAAAAGCGTAATAAACACAAATACACCAAAATAGGGCATTGCCTCACCAAATCTCAGCACCAGCGAAAACGGCGTCAAGCTGAAATACACCAGCGCCACGATTCGCTTCCAATGCTTACCCGTTCTGAAGCCGGGCAGGAGTTTTACAGGCTTTATGTACTGAAAATCCCTCATCTTGGTCCACTTTTTGCGTTCTCTCTTTTGCTTTGCTTTTTGCTTTGTCTTTTGCTTTGGCTCCTCCGGCGGAGTATTTGCCGCCAGAACCTTCTTTTTCATCTTGCTCTTTGACATATCTTTTCCCCTTTACTTGCCAAGCTCCTTGTTGCGCAGGTACGAGCACACCACCGCATCCATTACCGACGCTCTGAATCCGCCCTTTTCCAACGCATAAACGCCCTCAATGGTTGACCCTGCAGGACTGCACACCTGATCCTTAAGCACGCCCGGGTGCTTGCCCGATATCAGCGCCGTTGCCGCCGCACCCTTAAGCATCTGCTCCGCATATGTCAACGCCTTGTCCCTGGGCAGACCGCACTTTACTCCTCCGTCAGCCAGCGCCTCCATAAAGAGGTACGCAAAGGCAGGTCCGCAGGACATTACCGAGGTCGCAGCATCAAAGAGCTTTTCCTCCAGCTTATCCAGCTTACCGGAGCATCTCAAAAGCGCCAGAAGTCCTTCCTCCATGCAATTTGTGACCTTGTCGTTGGAACAATACACCGTCATACCCTCGCCAACGCCTGCAGAGGTATTGGGCATTATCCTTATAACGGGGCAGTTGATGCCAACAGCCTGAGTTATCTGCTCTATCTTTATGCCTGCCGCCATGGACACCAGCACAAAGTCGTCCCTGTCCTTTAATTTTGGTGCAATGGACGGCAAAAGCACCGTCAAAAGCACCTGGGGCTTTGCGCCCAGCACGATATAATTGCATTCCGAGGCAACAAAGTCGTTATCAGCGCCCTTTACGCCGCATTCCGCCACCAAGGCATCCACCTTGCTGCTGTCAAAGTCAGAAATATAAATATCTCCTGCGTCAACGGACCTTGCAGCCGCCCTCACCAGAGCGCCGCCCATGTTGCCGCATCCTATAAAACCGTATTTTGCCATATTATCACCTTGTCTGTCCGTTACCGTGTATTACGTACTTATATGTTGTAAGCTCGCAAAGACCCATGGGGCCTCTTGCATGGAGCTTTTGTGTGGAAATGCCCATTTCGCATCCCAAGCCAAATTCTCCGCCGTCAGTAAACCTTGTGGAGGCATTTACGTAAACAGCGGCGCTGTCAGTCATTGCCACAAATACGTCGCAGTTGTCCTTGCTTTGGGACACGATGCAATCGCTGTGATGAGTGGAGTGGCAGGCAATATGCTCTATTGCCTCCTCAAGGGATGCCACAGTCTTTACGCCAAGGATGTAGTTCAAAAACTCAGTATCAAAGTCAGCCTCGCCTGCCGCAGTACCCTCTATGATGCCCCTTGCGTATTCATCCAGCCTCAACTCAACGGGAGTCTTGCCCTCGGCGGCTCTTTTGTCCACCAGCCTTGCCTTAAGCATGGGCAGGAATTTTTCCGCCACTGCTCTGTGGACAATTATCACCTCAGCCGCATTGCATACCGACGGGCGCTGTGTTTTTGCGTTTTCTATTATATTTACCGCCATGTCAAGGTCGGCAAATTCGTCCACGTACACGTGGCAGATGCCCGTGCCCGTTTCTATGCATGGCACCTTTGCGTTATCAACGCAGGCTCTTATAAGCCCCGCGCCGCCTCTGGGGATAAGCATATCCACGTATCCCACGGCAGTCATAAGCTCGTTGGCGCTTTGGCGTGTGGTGTCCTGCACCAGATTTACCACGTCCTTGTCAACACCAACTGACTCCAAGCCCTCTCTTATCGCCTCAACAATGGCATTTGCAGAGCGAAAAGCCTCCTTGCCGCCCCTCAATACGGATACGTTGCCGCTTTTTAATGCCAAAGCCGCCGCATCGGAGGTTACGTTGGGTCTGCTTTCGTAAATAATCGCCACTACGCCAAGAGGCACCCGTCTTTTCTGAATTTCAAGACCGTTGGGGCGCACCACCGTATCCAGCACCTGTCCTACGGGGTCGGGAAGCTTTGCCACGTCCCTTATGCCGTTTGCCATGCCCACTATCCTCTCGTGGGAAAGCGTCAAGCGGTCTATCATTACGGAATTCATCTGTTCCCTTGCCGCTTCCACGTCAAGGGCGTTTGCGGAAAGGATCTTCTCCGCATTTTTCTCTATGCTGTCCGCCATTGCAAAAAGCGCTTGATCCTTCTGCTCACTCGTCAGATTAAACCTCTGCTTTGCTCTTTTTGCCCTCTCCAATATCTGTTGTGTAGTTACCATTTTGTTATTCCTTTATTATTTTTTTGCCACAAACCTTGTGCCAACGCTTTTGCCGTCAACAATGTCGTAGAGCCTCTTTGCGTCGGAACCGTTTGTTATTATCATGTCGCATCCGTTTTGAGTACAGAGCTTTGCCGCATTCAGCTTTGTACGCATACCGCCCGTGCCAAGCTCGCTGCCCTTGCCTCCGCCGAGGCTCATTATATCGTCATTCAGGTCAGTTACTTTTTCTATCAGCACCGCATCCTTATCCTTGTGAGGATCTGCGGTATAAAGCCCGTCAATATCGCTCAAAAGCACCAGCAGCTCCGCCTTTACGCTTACCGCAACTATTGCCGCAAGGGTATCGTTGTCACCCACGGCGATCTCCTCCGTTGCAACTGTGTCATTCTCGTTGATTATCGGCAGAGCGTTCAGCTCCAGAAGTCTTTTTACCGTGTTCTCAAAATTTCTGTGCCTTTCCTCGTTCTGCACGTCGGAGCCCGTCAGCAGTATCTGCGCCACCGTGTGATTGTATTCGGAAAAAAGCTTGTCGTAAACATACATCAGCTCGCACTGACCAACCGCTGCCGCCGCCTGCTTTGTAGGCATATCGTGAGGTCTGCCGTTAAGGGAAAGCTTGCCAACGCCCATGCCAATGGCACCCGAGGAGACAAGGATGATCTCATTCCCTGCGTTTTTTAAGTCGCTGAGCACCTTGCACAGCTCCTCCACGGCTCTTATATTGAGGCACCCCGTTGCGTGAGCAAGTGTGGATGTGCCGACCTTTACTACTATTTTCATGTAAAACCTCGCATTGATATAATTTTAAAATTATCGCATTTTATAAATATTTCATTCTATTATTTTACCACACATTGTGCGTACAGTCAAGAAATATTTTTTCAAAGAGAGAATTTTTTTACTAAATCCGAAGATTTACACTTGTTCACAGACTCTTTGCCCCATGTATAAAGTTTTCAACATATCAACGTGGAAAAATAAAGTTTTCAACATTCACCGTCGGTTAACAGCCCTGATATGATAGGTTTTGTGTCAAATTATCACGTTTGTAACGTTCTTTTCAACTTCACAAGTTGAAAACTTTAGACTATTGGTGGAAAACACACCTTACTCCGTGGCAAAAATAAGAGCCCGAAGTCAGCCTTCGAGCTCTTTTTTCCGATAAAAACCACGTAAATCTTATTCCTTTGCAGGCTCGTTGAGCTGCTTTCTGGAGTTGATGTACTTTGTCCACTTGATGTAGCCGTAGGTGGTGTTTGTGAGGTATCCAACCTTAAGCACAAGCAAAACCATCTGACCGGACAGAATGTTTATAACCGCCTCAAGTATTGAGCAGATATACCACGCTA
>JAGBHJ010000140.1 GCA_017935525.1 Clostridia bacterium
CCTCACCCTTAAAGAAGCTTACGATACCGGGTGTGGGCTGCTTGTCGTAATAGCCAAGGAAAGTGTCACTGCAGTATGCCCTCTTAACGCCGCCGTAGCCTGCTTCGGGGAACATGGGGTAGCCGCCGTATCTCTTTGTAATAAAGAACGTTGTGTCGTGGTGAAGCTTCATGATAAGCTTTGCATGGTGAATGTTAAAGCGAGTCTGTGCTCTCTTCATGCCACGGTAGTATTCGCCGTTAGGCTCGCCGTACTCGTCGATCGGTGATCCACGGTAGTCCATAGCAACCAGCTTGTCGTACAGTCTGAACCAGTAGATACCCGTACAGCCGCAGGCTGCCGCCGTGTTGATCTGCCATGCGTAGTCAACCTCCTTGGGCGCGCGGAAACGGTAGTGTGCGGATGAAAGCAGAGTAGGCATACAGTCCATGCCGTACTTCTTGCAGGCGTTGATCTGTGCGTACATCAGTCTGAAGTAATCGTCCGTACCTCTCTCCTCGGGCTCCATCTGTGAGTAGTTACCAAAACCGCTTACAGGGATACCTGCCTTACCCAACTGCTCCATGTGGGATGAATTTGCACCAAGGTCAATAAAGGGAACCTTGTCGGGAGCTTCCTCATACATTACCTTTACTGCGCCAACAAAGCTGTCGATAACAGAGCCGCCGGGCTCCTCACCGGGGTAAAATCCCAAAACTGCAGGGTGCTTGCCGTACTGATTATATAACTCACGGAATCTTGCGCGGTATGCTTCCTCACCGTGAGCCGCGTAGTAGCCACAGCACGCATCGTTGATAAGCAATACTGTCTTCATGCCGTTCTTTTCAAGCTCATCCAAAAACTCGGGGAGCATTTCGTCGATCTGCTGCTGTGAGCAGCCCATGGGCATCATTGCCACGTTAAGACCCAGATCCTTCCATCTGTAGATCTCGCTTGCACCGCCGGTTACCAGATCGTTATAGTTCCAAAAACCGAGGACGAAGCTTTCTTCTCTCTTGTAAGACATAGATATTTCCTCCTTGCTTGATTATGTGATCAATGTCTTTCTTCATTATTAAATTCAAAGTCCTGCGTTCTCGCATTCCTCTGCATTTCAAAAGCAAGCTCTTCATTCTTTGCCGCATCGATATTCGCCTGACGCTTTTTCTTACCCTTGGACTGGTAAGTATTGATAAGTATCAACAGCAAAAGCACGGACACAAACATTATTGTAGAAAGAGCGTTAATAGACGGGTTTACACCCCTCTTTGTCATGGAGTAAATAAGAGTGGACAGGTTCATTACGCCGTTGCCCGTGGTAAAAAAGCTTACCACAAAGTCATCTATGGACAGCGTAAACGACAGCATAAAGCCGCTGACGATGCCGGGCATTATCTCCGGCACTATAACCTTCCACAGCGCCTGTGCAGGCGTTGCTCCAAGGTCCTGCGCCGCCTCGTATTTTGAAAAATTCACCTGCCTGAGCTTTGGCATTACGGAGAATATTACGTAGGGGATGCAGAACACAACGTGGGATATCAGCATGGTCAAAAAGCCCCTCTTGATGTTTACAAACATAAACAGCATCATAAGGGAAAGACCTGTTATGATATCCGGATTTACCACGGGCACGTAGGTTATGTTGGTGATAAGGGACTTTGAGAACTTGCCATAGTCGTGCAAGCCGATAGCCGTCACCGTGCCCACCACCGTGGATATTGCCGCCGCAAGAACTGCCACCACAAGGGTGTACATCAGGGCGTTCATCATCTTCTCATCGGAGAAAAGCTGCTCGTACCACTTGAGGGAAAATCCCGTCCATGAGCCCAGCTGTCTTGACTCGTTAAATGAGAATATGATCATTATTATTATGGGCGCGTACAAAAACAGGAGCATCAGACCCAGGTACAGCTTCTGAATGGGATGCTTAAAGATTCCTTTCACATCAACGTACCTCCCTCGTGGTCTTTGTCAAATCTGTTGAGCACAAACATGGACGCAAAGATGATCACAAACAGCACCAATGCCAGCGCCGCACCCTTGTTCCAGCCGTTAACAGCCTCAATAAAATAATACTCGATTATATTGCCTATAAGGTAATACTTACCACCGCCCAAAAGCTTTGATACAACGAATGTAGATACCGCAGGCATAAATACCATCACGATGCCTGACATCACACCGGGCAAGCTCAAGGGGAAAATTACCTTCTTGAATACGTTGACCTTGTTTGCACCAAGATCCTGCGCCGCCTCTATTACTCTGGGGTTGATCTTACAGAGCACAGTATGGATGGGCAGTATCATAAACGGCAGGAAATTGTACACCATACCAAACATTACCGCAAAGTCGGTAAAGAGTATCGCCACCGGCTCTATGCCAAACCAGCCCAAAAATGTGTTCAACCAGGTAACGTCCTCAAATATGTATCTCCATGCGTATGTCCTCAGCAAAAAGTTCATCCACATGGGGATAACAAACAAAAACAGCAATAAGCCCTTGTCGCTGAAATACTTTGATGAAAGTATCAACGCAATGGGGTATGCCAGCAAAAGGCATATCACCGTGCAGATAAGCGCCATCTTTAATGATTTCCAGATCAGCGCCATATTGTCCTTTGTGAATACCTCCTTAAGGTTTGTGAGGGACCATATCACAGAGCCGTCGTCAGTTGTATCCGTTACGGCATAGTATCCTATCAAAAACAGAGGTATTACTATAAATATACACATCCATACAATGTACGGAACCGCAAGCCATTTTTTCTTCATCGCCTTGGACTCCTTATGACTTCTTCATAATATGGATATTGTCGGGGGTAACCGCCATGCCTATCTTGCTGCCCTCTGGGCTCAGCACAGTGCTGTGGATAAGCCATGAGTTGCCGTCGTTGCCGTCAACGATCATCTCGTAGTGCACACCCTTAAAGATAGCCGTTCTTACCGTGCCGCAGATAAGATCGTCGCGGGGGCTTGTGACCTCAATATCCTCGGGACGGATAACCACCTCAACGAGCTCGTCCTTTTCAAAGCCGCCGTCAACGCACTTGAATCTCTTGCCGCCGTACTCAACGTCAAAATCATTGTGCATGATGCCGTCAACGATATTACTTTCGCCTATAAACTTGGCAACAAATGCATTCTTGGGCTCGTTGTAGATGTCAACGGGAGTGCCGTACTGCTGAACAACGCCATCCTTCATAACGGCGATATAGTCGGACATTGTCAGCGCCTCCTCCTGATCGTGAGTTACGTACACAAAGGAGATACCAAGTCTTTTCTGCATTGCCTTAAGCTCATACTGCATGCTCTGGCGCATCTTAAGGTCAAGGGCACCCAGAGGCTCATCCAGAAGCAAAAGAGCAGGCTCGTTTACAACGGCTCTTGCAATGGCAATTCTCTGCTGCTGACCGCCGGACAAAGAACCAACGTCCCTCTTTTCGTATCCGGAAAGATTGACCATCTTCAATGCTTCCTTTACACGGGAATCTATCTCGCTCTTTTTTACGCCTTTTATCTTAAGACCAAACGCAACGTTGTCAAACACGTTCATGTGTGTAAACAACGCATAGCTCTGGAATACCGTGTTGAGATTTCTCTTGTGAGGAGGAATATCGTTTATCCTCTTATTCTCAAAAAACACGTCACCGGAGGTAGCGTTCATAAATCCTGCAATAATGCGCAATGTTGTGGTCTTACCGCATCCGCTGGGACCAAGCAACGTCAAAAATTCATTACGTCTTACTGCAAGATTCAAATTATCCAGGACTGTAAATCCGTCCTCATAAGTCTTAGTAACATTTTCCAATCGTACAATGTAGTCGTCCATTATAAATATATTTACCTTCTTCCATCAATAATGCGGCGCTCAAAAACTGGGCGGCGTCGATACCCAAACAAGCTTCAAAGGTCTTTTATGTCTGTTCTCTATAAAATGGGGCTTTTCTGCCTCAAAATAGAAGGACATATTTTTCTTTACAACGTAGGTCCTGTCCCCTATGTGCAGGGTGGCAATGCCGTCAAGCACGTAACCCCACTCCTCACCGGAATGCGGACTGTGAGGAGCAGTCTTTGCGCCCTCCTCCAGCTCCACAAGGATGGGCTCCATGTCATTCCTCTGGGAATCGGGCACCAGCCACGTGACCGTAACGTCGTCATTTTTCGACACAAACATGTCATTTTCAGCAAAAACGACCTGTCTGGACGGTTCATTGGAGAAAAATTCTCCCAAAGTAGTGCCAAGGCACTGCAATATATCTGCGAGCGTGGCAATGGACGGAGACGTTACCTCCGTTTCCAGCTGCGAGATATATCCTTTTGACAGTTCTGTTCTGTCAGCAAGCTCCTGCTGAGTCAATCCGTTTTTGACACGCAGATCCTTAATTTTAGCACCGAGCTCCATATCTTTACCTCTCACAAATGAAGTGCTGCAGGACAAACACAATTACTAAACAAAAAGTTTATTATTACCTATCCCGTCAAATCAGCAACACTAAACACAGTGTTTAGTAATTACTAAACCCAATGTATATTATATATACTTTTCTGCAATTTGTCAAGTGATATTTTTCAAAATGGACCCTTTTTGCGTATTTTTTTGCTTTTTGACGAAAACTGGCTGTTTTGGAGCATTTTTATACACAAATTTTTTACAAATCATTCACTAATTCCACCGATCCAATGTCTGATATGCAAGAGGGACTAATAATCTTTCATTTCTCAAGCAGGAGAATTTGCTCTGCCATCGGTTGTTTTTCATGCTTTTCAGGTTGTCTCTCCCCTTTATCCCGCTGTACACAAAACATCATTTTTACAAAGAAGCGTTCCTTTATTTATGCACATAAATATATAAAATAAACAGGCACAGCAGTTCATCCGCCGTGCCTGTTTATACGTATTGATATTTATCTATCAGTAATATTTAATTACCGTTGGGTAGCCCTTGTTTTGGAGTGCACGCGCCATCTGCTCCGCCCTTTCCTTATTTGTAAACGCTCCCAACTGAATGCGGTAGTATTTTCTGGTCTCCTTCTCCTTATACTCCATATCGAAGTACTTCAATATACCCTTTGTTATCGCAACAGCTATCTCTCGCATATTTTCCACTATCCAGCAGGCTCTTTCGTAGCTGTCGTGGAAATCCACCTCGATCATAATTGACGGCATTTTTGGGGAGATGATCTCCTTAAAGCTCCTGTTCTTTCTTACTCCCCTTTCTATAAAGCCCGGAACCTTTCGCATTTGGGTGTAGACCTCTACCCCAAGCCTCATGGATTCGTCATCGTCACCCTTGACGTATATCTCCGTGCCAACGCCCTGGCTTTCATCGCCCTCTCTTGTGTAATTGCTGTGGAGGGACACGTAGGCATTTGCCTTCATGTTGTTTGCCAGCTTTACCCTTTCTTCCGTCTCTATCTCGTTGCCCTCACGCTCAACGTATATGCCGTGGCGTTCAAGCTCCGCCTCTACTATATTGCCCAATTCGTTCATTCGTCTGGATTCTGTTCCGTAGTCACCGTTACCCACGTTCATTTTCTGTCTTGACGGTGATAAAAAAATCGTGTAATTCATTTTACTTACCCCTTTGGTGATCTTGATATTATTGTATAACGGTTATTGCAAATTTTTTTCGGAAAACTTGTATATTATAATAAAAAATGACGGAGATGGTTATTCTCCGTCATGCCATATATATTTATATAAATGAATATATTATTCCTCCGAGGTCATAATGAGCCATTCCTCACTTACCTCATCCAGCTTGCGGCATATTTCCTCATACTCGCGGTTGATCTGCTTTGCCAGCTCGTCGTTTTTATAAACGTCCTCCCCTGCAAGCCTCTCCTCCGTTTTCAGCTTTTGCTCCTCAAGGTCTTCCATGTCCTTTTCCAGCTGTTTTATCTTGTTTTTTCGCTCTTTTTCCTTATATTGGTTCTCACGTTCCTTCTTTTTGATCTTCTGCAGGGCAGTTTTTGTGATTACCTGGGCGTTTTCTTCCTCCTCTGCCCCATTTTCCGTTATCTTTTCGATGTAGTCGTCGTAATTTCCAATATATTTGGTTATAACGCCGTCTTCCATCACGTAAACATAGTCCGCAATTCGGTTGATAAAGTATCTGTCGTGGGAAACCGCTATCAAAGTGCCCTCGTAATCATCCAGCGCACTTTCCAGTATTTCTTTTGACGCCATGTCAAGGTGGTTTGTTGGCTCGTCAAGCAACAACAGATTGTCATGATGGAGCATCAGCTTCAACAGCATTACTCTTGCCTTTTCTCCACCGCTGAGGGACGCTATCGTCTTGAATACATCGTCACCCTTAAATAAGAATATTCCTGCGATCTTTCTGATGTACGTCAGCTCCAGATGTGGAAAGTCATCATAGATCTCTGTCAATATATCCTTATTCTCATTCAACGTCGCCACCGACTGATCGTAATAGCCGACGGAGACCCTGCTGCCGTACCTTACCTCGCCACTGTCGGGAGCAATGATTCCCTTGATTATCTTCAACAGCGTACTTTTTCCGCATCCGTTCTCACCGATGATTGCAATTCTATCGCCCTTAACCACGTGCATGGAAAAATCCTCAAAAAGCTTCCTGCTGCCAAACGCCTTGGAAACGTCCTCCACAAACAGAACGTCGTTGCCGCTTTCTCTGTCTATCTCAAATGACATTCGTATATTCTGCGCACGGAATGGTGAGGTCACAAGCTTTATCTTGTTGAGCTGCTTTTCCCTGCTACGCGCCTGCTTTAAGGATTTTTCTCTGTTGTAGCTTTTGAAGGTATCAATTATACCCTGCAATCGCTTGATCTCCCTCTGCTGCAGGTTATATTGCTTTTCTATCATCTCGTTCAGCTTTTGTTTTTTCTCGTAATAATCCGAGTAATTTCCATCAAAGCTGAGCAAGGACCCATTTTCCAGCTCGGCGATCCTTGTGCAGACGTTATCGAGAAAATATCTGTCGTGGGATATGACCAGTATGGTACCGTCATAGTTATTCAGATGATTTTCCAGCCAGCGCACCACCTTAAGGTCAAGATGGTTTGTAGGCTCGTCCAGCAGCATTATGTCCGGCTTTTCCAGCAGGATGCGCGCAATGGCGATCCTTGTTCTCTGTCCGCCGCTGCATTGGCTGACGGGCTTATCAAACTCCTCAGGCTCAAACCCAAGTCCGCGCAAAACGCCCTTTATATCGCTTTCGTAACGGTAGCCGCCCCTTTGCTCAAACCTATCCAGCATATCTCCGTAAAGCTGCATCTCTCGCTCATAGCGTTCGTCAGACGTATTTATCTCCGTCAATCTTATTTCCTGCTGACGAAGCTTATCCTCCAGATCCCTTAAGTCATCAAACACGTGCAAAAGGGTATCCATGATCGTTTCGTCAGAGGTAATAAGAGGATGCTGCTCAAGATATCCAATAGTCGTGCCTGCGGGAAAGGTCACGTTGCCCTCCTCCGCTGACATTTTGTCTGCAATTATCTTGAATAACGTGGTCTTACCGGTACCATTTGCACCAACAAAGCCTACCTTGTCGCCCTTTTCGATTCTTATATTGATATCTGTAAATAGGACTTCTTCGCCAAATTCCTTCTTTATTCCGTTTAATTGCAGGATCGTCATTTTTTACTGTTCCTCGTGGAGAATATATTGACAAACGTACATGAGTCAAACCCCTCGTTCCAATCTGACAGGGCTTTTCCTGCACTTGTCATGGGTAGCTCGGATATTTCATCTACCACCTTGTACAAGTGGCTCTGGTCCTCCTTTACGAGTATTATCTCATCCTTTTTATTTGCAAAGGCTTTTGCAAATATCAGTTTTTTGCCGTTTGATCCGTTCTTATTGAACTTAAATATGCTCACGCCCACACCGCCTCGCTTTTGTGGGGTGATCTGTGATGCCGGTACTGCTTTTCCGTATCCTCCGTCTGTCACAACTACTGCAACGTCACCCTTTTTGATGTGAGTAACGGACACAACATAGTCATTTTCCTTTAATTTGATGGATCTTACACCCTTTGACGCTCTGCCCATCTCGCTGATCTGGTCAACACCGCATCTGAGTGACATTCCGTTTGCCGTAACAAACATCACTTCATCACCCTCGCAAAGCCTTGCGTATATCAGCTCGTCCCCATCAGCAAGCTCGCAGGCAACTACCTTGCTTCTGCTTGTGTCAAAAGCGGACAGATCCGTCAATTTACACATACCGTTCTTTGTTACAAAGAGCATCTTGCCCTGTTTATGATCCTTTGTAGCAATAGCGCCTACTATTCCCTCTGCCCTATCGAAGGTCGTCAATACGTTGGTTATAGGCACGCCTCTTTCCTTCCATTTGCTTTGAGGAATAGCGGAAGTATTTATACTGTAACAGTTTCCGCCGCCGGTAAACATCAGAACCTTTGTATCCGTTGACGTGCTTATTACGTGCTCAACGTAATCACTCTTGCCAACGTCAATCTCCTTATAATTTCCGTTAGATCGGTTAAAATGGTTAGTATCGATAGCCTTGATCTCTTGGTTGTGTGTGATAACCACCTCAACGTCCTCTGCAACGATGAAATCCTCCTCGGAGAAGCTCTTTTCTGCCTTTTCTGACACGATCTCGGACTTTCTCGGATGTGCATATTTTGCCTTAATCTCCGACAATTCCTTCTTAATTTCGTTTTTGAGGACCTTCTCAGAGGCGAGAATTTTTTCCAACGCGGCTATTCTCTTACATAACTCCTCAAATTGCGCCTTCAGAGTCATAATTTCAAGGTTTGTCAATCTCTGCAAACGAAGCTCCAGTATGGCTTGCGCCTGTTCCCTGCTGAATCCGAAGTTATCCATAAGGTTTTCTCTCGCTTCCGAGGGATTCTTGGATGCTCTGATCGTTGCAATAACCTCGTCAATTATGCTGCACGCCTTTATCAAGCCTTCCATTATGTGCTGTTCAGCCTTTGCCTTGTTCAGGTCAAACTGCGTCCTCTTTGTAATTACTTCCTTGCGGAAGTTTACGTAGTAGCTGATGCAGTCCTTCAAGGAAAATCTGATCGGCTTACCATTGGCAACTGCCACCATGTTTGCGGGGAAATTATACTGCAGATCGCTGTATCTGTAAAGGTACGCCAGAATTTTGTCCTGATCCGCATCCTTTTTAATCTCAATAACCACTCTTGTACCGGACTTATCTGACTCATCCCTTATTGCAACGATGCCGGAAAGCACGCTCTTTTTATCCTCACAAAGCTGTGCAATCTTCTCCAGACACTTTGATCTGTTGATTTGATAGGGTATTTCGTCTATAACAATGGCTTTTTTGGACGCAGTAAGGTCTTCAATGTGTACCTTTGCCCTTACAACGATCTTTCCCCTGCCGTTTGTATATACCTTTTCCAGATCACTGAGATCCTTCATTATATATCCACCCGTCGGAAAATCCGGCGCGGGCACTAATTTCATCAGATCCTTTACCGTACAATCGGGATTATCGATCTCATATATACAAGCATCGATAGTTTCTCCCAAATTATGTGTAGGGATCTCCGTCGCAAATCCGACTGCGATACCCGATGCGCCGTTTACAAGCAAATTTGGGAAGCCCGACGGCAAAAGCTCGGGTTCCTTGAGCGTATCGTCAAAGTTCAGCTTGAACGGAACTGTTTCTTTATCCAGATCCTTCAGCATCTCCGTTGCTATCCTGCTTAATCTGACCTCGGTATAACGCATAGCTGCAGGCGGATCACCGTCGGGAGAACCGAAATTTCCCTGACCGTCAACAAGCATCTCCCCCATGTTAAAGTCCTGCGCCATTCTTGCCATAGCATCATAAACGGACGTGTCGCCATGCGGATGATATTTACCCAAAGTATCACCCACCACTCTTGCGGATTTTCTGTGGGGCTTGTCCGGATCCATTTTCATTTCCCACATTGTATATAAAATTCTTCTCTGTACCGGCTTTAAGCCATCCTCAATCCTTGGCAGCGCTCTTTCAAGTATTACGTACTCAGAATACGGCATCATTGAGGTGTGCATGACCTCTCCGATGGGCTGTTTCAATAATGTTCCCGATGCTTCCGGATCTATAACTGTTATTTTATCTTTTTTCTTTGCCATTTTCAAAACCTCTGTAAAATTCTTTCGTTATAATTTTGATCGTCAGATCATATCCTCATAAGCATCTCGCTTATTGAAATTTGCGTATTTTGTAATATAATCGTGTCTTGACTCCGCCTTGTCGCCCATCAAGATCTCGATCTTCTCCTCCGCCTCTGCGGCGTCGCCTATCTGTACCATTATCATTCTGCGCTTTTCGGGATCAAGTGTCGTCTCTCTGAGCTGATCCGGGTTCATTTCACCAAGACCCTTATACCTTTGTATTGTATAGTTCTTACCAAACTCATCCGTAGCCATTTTCAGCTCCTCATCCGTGTAGGCGTAGTACATTTTGTCACCCTTTGTGATCTTATAAAGCGGTGACAGACCGATGTACAAGTGGCCTTCCCTGATTATATCCGGAAAATATCTGTAAAAGAACGTTACCAGTATGGCTCTGATGTGTGCACCGTCCTGGTCGGCATCAGAAAGTATTATAATTTTGTCATAATTCAGTTTTGAGATGTCAAATTTATCGCCGACACCCGTTCCTATGGAGTAAATTATGGTCTTGTACTCCTCATTTTTCATAACCTGCTCAAAATTGGTCTTTTCCGCATTCAACGGCTTTCCTCTCAACGGCAATATTGCCTGGAATTCCCTCTGTCTTGCAAGCTTTGCCGTACCACCTGCGGAATTACCCTCTACAATGAACAGCTCGTTTATCGCCTTGTTATTACCGGAGCAATTTGCCAATTTACCTACCAAAACAGAGTTTTCAATACCCTTTTGCTTTGCTCCCTCGCGGAGCTTTGTTGCGGCATTGCTTATTGCCTTTCTGATCTGCGCAGTTTTGATGCATTTTTCCGTTATCTTCTTTGCGATCTCGTCGTTCTGCGGATCCTCCATATACTTTGTAAAGTGATCCAGTATAACCGCTTCCACCGCTGTTCTTGCCTCTGTATTATTGAGCTTTTCTTTTGTTTGACCCTCAAACTGTATATCTCTCATCTTGATAGAAACAACAGCCGTCAGACCTTCCCTTACGTCAGAGCCTGTAAGAGCCTCCTTCTTATCCTTAAGATAGGTAAATCTGTATGCAAAGTCATTGATCGTCCTCGTCAGACCGCTTCTGAAGCCTGTTTCGTGGGTACCACCCTCCGCAGTATTGATATTATTGGCGTACGAATACACAAGATCCGTGTTTGTATCGTTGTACTGGAATGCCGCCTCTACCTTTATATTGTTTTTTTCTCCGGAAATGTATATTGGCTCCTTAAACAGCACGTTCTTATCCGTATTTATATACTTTACGTAGTCACTGAGTCCGCCCTTATAGCAGAATTCTTCTTCCTTTTTCTCATCGCCCCTCTTGTCGCACAGCTTGATCATAAGACCGCTATTAAGATACGCGATATCTCGAATTCTCTTTGCTATAAGCTCGTAGTCAAACTTAACGCTGTCAAATACTCTGTCATCGGGCAAAAATGTGACCATTGTACCCTTTTTTCTGGTATTTCCAACCACTTCTATGCCTGTAACAGGCTTTCCTGACGTAATATTACCTTTTTTATCCGTCACGCTCTCATATCTCTGGCAATATTCCTTACCATCCCTATACACGCGCACCTCAAGCCACCTGGACAATGCGTTTACTACCGACGCACCAACGCCGTGCAAGCCGCCCGAATAGCTGTAATTTGTGTAATCGAATTTACCGCCTGCATGAAGCACCGTAAAAATAACCTGCACTGCAGGGATCTTCAGCTTTGGATGTATATCAACAGGCATACCTCGTCCGTTGTCATATACATTTACGCTGTTGTCCTCATTTATTGTTATTTCTATGGCGTCCGCATATCCGTTTATCGCCTCGTCAACTGCATTATCCACTATTTCTGTCAGCAAATGATGCAGACCTCTTGACGACGTTGAACCGATATACATCGCAGGTCTTTTTCTTACTGCTTCAAGACCCTCCAATACCACAATATTGTCCGCTGTATAGTTATTTGACATTATTATCACCTTTCTGTTATGTTTCACGTGAAACAATCTGTACATCGGGGCAGGGGAGACCTTGTCCCAATGATTTACTCAACACTACTCCCATTATAGGATATAGTACCGTATTTATTATAGCACAGAATTCAAAAAAAATCAATCATATTATTATATACGGGGGAATTCTCACTATTTAGAAAAAAATACGTAGATAATAAACTCATTTACAAATATAAATATATAATATTTAATAATTTATTTATATGTGTAAATATATTGTATTTTGACAATTATCGTATTCTTCCGCGCCATTTACACCTTGATCGTAAAAAATATTTATATTATTGTAGAAAATTCCAATAAAACATCTTGCATTTTTCTCAATTTAATGGTATGATATACAGTGATAAGTTATCCGTATTTTTACGGGTGTCTTTTTCAAAAAATATACGTTTTATCGGAAAGGATCCATGCTTTTTTGGCAGGATCGGTAATCATAAAATGAGTGAACCTCAAAAAAATCTGTGGGAATCTGCAAAAACAGTCATCAAGGGGGAGATCGCGCCTCCGTTGTTTAAGGCATTCCTGAGTGAAACAGAGGGCGCATTGCTGAAGGATAACACCCTTTACGTCAAATCCCCAAACGAATACACACGCAACCTGTGTAACAACGGTTACGCGGTGATATCTCTGAATTCCGTTCGGTCAATCAATAAATCCATCACAAACGTTGTTTTTATGGTGCAAAGTGAGATCGACCAGCTTTTGGAGGCGGAAAAGATTACAGAGGACGTTGTTGAGCCCGTTATTACCAATAACCTTAAGACATTTGAGACCTTTGTCGTTGGTAAAAACAGCCAGTTTGCCCACGCGGCAGCCTCATCCGTTGCAGATGCTCCTTCAAAATCATATAATCCCTTGTTTATCTACGGCAAATCCGGAGTAGGAAAGACCCATTTGATGCAGGCCATCTGCGCAAGAGTGGCAAGCGTACATCCTACGTTAAAGGTTTTGTACGTAACATCCGAGGAATTTACAAGCGACTTTGTTGAAGCCGTGCGCTTTAACAAGGACAACAATTATCAAAAAAAGGACAATTTCAAAAATAAGTACAGATCCGTTGATATGTTACTTATTGATGATATTCAATTTATTGCAGGAAAGAAGGAGACCCAGGAGGAATTCTTTAATACCTTCAATACCCTTACTCAAGCAAATAAACAGATAGTGCTAACCAGCGACCGACACCCCAACAGTATCGAAACTCTGGAAAAGAGGATACAGTCCCGCTTTGAAAACGGACTCATATGCGACATCCAGCCACCGGATTACGAGACAAGACTCGCTATTTTGCAGGAAAAATCCGTAGAAATGATGATGGATATCGATTATGACTCCCTGTCATTTATAGCGGAATACTATACTTCGGGTGACGTTCGACAGCTGGAGGGAGTATTAAAGAAGCTTTCCTTTACTGCCCAGCTTTCAAACTGCTCAATAGATCTTCAGTTTACTCACCAGATACTCGGTATTGAGGAGTACGTTCCCGCTACGTCATCCAGCGTTTCAATTTCAAAGATCAAGCAGGTCGTATCGAACTACTTCAATATAAGTATGCTTGACCTGGAGTCACAGCAGAGAAAGCACACGGTGGCTTTTCCCAGACACGTTGCCATATACCTCACAAAGAAGCTTTTGGGCTGGGAGCTCAAAAAGATCAGTGAGGAGTTCGGCGGCAGAAATCACTCCACTATAATCAATTCCCTCAACGTGGTGGAAAAGGCTCTTGCCACAGATCCCCAGAAGAAGGACATCATCGATAAGGTGGAGGATATGATAATCAACGGATAATTTCGGTTACCGACAAAATTATAAACATAATTTTATCCGTAATTTTCCGTGTAAAAAACAGTTTTCAACATTTGAACGGACAATGTGTGTGAACATATCCACACATTTTTATCCGTGAGGAAGGGATGTATATTATATTATGAATTTTACCTGCTTGCAGTCAGAGCTTATATCAGCTATACAGACGGTGCAAAAGACCACCTTCAAAAACCCGTCACCATATCAGAATTATATATATATTGAAGCAAATGAATATAATATAAAGCTGGTATCATCCTCATCGGAAAATACCGTCATCGCCACCATGGCAGCCCAAGTGTCAGTCCAAGGCAAGGTACTTGTCCCGGGGAATATACTCCGCGACATCGTTTCAAGGATGCCATCCGTCAATATCAGTATTTCCACAGACGATAATTACGTTATGACTGTAAAATACACCAATATGAAGTATTCTATACAGTGTATTTCTTCGTCTGGGTACGATTTTCTTGACGATATCAGCTCACTTGACAGCTTTTCAATGCCTACGGACGCATTCAAGTCATGCATCGCCGCTACGTACTTTGCCGCATCCACACAGGAAACAAGGCCAACCCTCAACGGCATACTGTTAAAATGTGTTGCAGGGTCGCTGGACTTTGTATCCACCGACGGCAGTCGCGTTGCCATCTGTACATATAATATAGGTAATGAGTCGGACTTTGAAATTATTATTCCCGCAAGGTTTATAAGGGATATCACGTCATCCCAAACCGATGGGGATGTGGCAAGCTTTGACTTCAACGACAGATACGTAAAGCTGACGATGGGCAATATCACGGTTATTTCCGGACTTATAACGGGCAAATTCATAAATTACCGCAGTATCATCCCCACGCAATCGGGAACATTGATGACCTGCAACAGAAACGAATTTCTCAATATTCTTGAGAGGGCGTATCTGCTTTCCGACGAGGACCTTTACACAGTAAAGTTTGACATCAGATACAGCAAGCTGGTGGTATCATCCAACAGCATCAACGGCGAGGCGTTTGAGGAGATCTTCGTAAATACCGACGGCAACCCCATCACCATCGCATTCAACTCAAGGAGCTTTATAGAGATCCTCAAGAATATAGAGCAGGAGAACATAGTATTTGAGTTCACCACGGGCACAAGGATATGCATGATCCGCCCGCTGGACAGAGGTGACCTTATATACCTTATTTCTCCCATCCGTATCTGAATTTGACAAAACAGGTACAATTCAACCTGTGAACATTTTTTTCGACAGCGGTTTTTACCCATCTGTCCGCAAGAAAATGAGTTTTCAACATTTGAACGCTTTCTAATACCACAAATACTTTTAAAAACTAAAGAGGATAATACTACTATGAAATTTTCGTGCTTACAACAGGACCTTATATCATCCATTCAGACAGTGCAAAAGGCAGCAGCATCAAAGGGGACGTCGCCAATCTATCAGTATATTTACGTAGAGACCCTTTCTGATGAGGTACGTCTTGTTGCTACAAATCAAACGCAGACCATTGCCAACACTATCCCCGCACAGATAGAGGAGAAGGGCAAGATACTTTTGCCTGCGTCTCTTTTCAGAGACATTATTGCAAAGATGCCCTCCGTTATGATAGATATGAAGTCCAACGACAGAAATCTGATGACTGTCAGCTACACAAACATGAAGTACGCCATTCAGGGTATGCCCGTAGGCGAATTTACGTTTATGGATGACATCAGCTCCGACGTAAGCTTTGACATCAAGCTGGAGGATATTAAAAAGTACGTAGACAGCACTTTCTTTACAGCTTCTACGGAGGAGTCCAAGCCCACTCTCAACGGCATCTGCTTTAAGTGTAACAACGGCAAGCTGGATACCGTAACGTCGGACAGCTTCCGCCTTTCTTTGTGCAAGGGTAATTTGGGCGAGGATATCTCATTTGAGATAATCGTACCCGCAAAGATACTTCACGAGATACTTTCCTCTGCTGACGACAGTGAGGAAAAGGCAAGCATCACGTTCAACCAGAAGTATATCAAGGTGGCAATAGGCAAGACCACACTTGTGACGGGCTTGATATCCGGCAAATTTATAAATTACGAGGCTATCATTCCAAAGGAGTACAAGACAAGAATGATCTGCTCCAGACAGCTTCTGCTTTCCATTTTGGAAAGAGCGTCCATACTTTCCGACAAGAGCATTCTTTACCCCGTAAGGTTTGAGATAGGCTTTAACAAGCTGCTGGTTTCCTCCAACAGCGAGGCAGGCGAGGCTTATGAGGAGATCAACGTTTCCACAGAGGGCGATGAAATGACCATAGGCTTTAACTCAAAGCAGTTTATTGAGCTTTTGAGAAATACTGATTACGAGGATCTCTCATTTGACTTTATTTCTCCCACAAGGACCTGCGTAATAAAGCCCATTTCTTCGGACGATATGACGTATTTGATCACACCCTTGAGATTGTAATAAGGAGAAAATATGGAAAAGGTTTATTTCAGAGACGAATACATCACTCTCAATCAGTTTCTTAAGCTTGCGGGTATAGTATATACAGGCGGCGAGGGCAAGGAAATGATACTTGAGGGATCGGTGCTTGTAAACGGAGAGGTTGAGACCCGCAGAGGTAAAAAGATCCGCAAGGGTGATAAAGTTACCATTGTAGGCTCCGATGAGATCTATATTGCAGAGAACGAATAATATTTTATAACAAAAGAGGATACGGCATTGTATATTTCGGCACTGACACTGACAAATTTCAGAAATTACGATTACAGAGAATTTGATTTTGCGGAGAATACCACAGTTATTATAGGCAATAACGGCGTTGGCAAAACAAATATCGTTGAGGCGATAGCGTATCTGTCCTCATTGAGGAGTCACAGAACAAATCAGGATAACGATATGGTCATGTTTGATAAGCCCTACGCGGTAGTAACGGGTGAATTTGTCACAAACAACGGTGAGGAAAAGCTGAATATACTTATAAATGCCGACAATTCAAAGAAGATAAAATACAACAATCAGGACGTAAAGAGGGTTGCAGACGTTGTGGGCAGGCTGAATACGGTGGTGTTTTCTCCCGATGCGCTGGAAATAATAAAAGAAGGCCCCGACAAAAGGCGTAAATTTATAGACGTTGCGATATCAAAGATAGACGGAAGGTATTTTTCCAGCCTGCAGATGTACAAAAAGGTCATCAGACAAAAAAACAAGCTGTTGAAGCACTTTGAGGGCGAGGACAGATTTTTGGTGCTGGATACCTACAACCAGCTTTTGGCACAGAACGGAAGCTACATAGAGTACAAAAGACAGTTTTTTATAGACTGCCTTAACCGTCTGCTCAGCAGCATCCATCAGAGGCTGGTGGGGGAAAAGTGCGACATTTACGTTGAATTTGAGAGTCAGGTGGAGACAAGGGACCGTTCTTATGATGAAATTCTGGCAGATTACACCAAAATGCTGGATGAGGCAAGATTTAAGGAGATAGAAAAAAGATCCTCCGTCAAGGGCGCTCATACGGACGATATAGTATTTTATTACAACAGAAGAAACGCGAAAAAATTCTGCTCCCAGGGTCAGCAGAGAATACTTTTGCTTTCCGTTCTTTTTGCCCAGACGGAAATAGCGCTTTCCGAAACGGGGGAGAGCCCCGTGGTGCTGCTGGACGACGTGCTCAGCGAGCTGGATAACAAGAGAAAAAAACTGGTGATGGATTATCTGAGGGAATACCAGACGTTTATCACCACGGCAAATGGGGATGATTCCATTTTGTCGATGCTTAACGACTACGACGTGATCGAGATCACGAGATAAAATTTTATATTTAAGGAGAAAAATTATGAAGATCAAAATATTTGATGATCCTATGCAGATGGGATTTATGGCGGCAACAGAGGTAAAAAATCAGCTTAACGGCAAGAAGGACAGCGTTCTTATTCTGCCCACGGGCTCAACACCCATTCCGGTGTACAAAAATCTTGTGAATATGTACAACAAGGGCGAGGTATCCTTTGCAGATGCCATCACATTTAATCTTGACGAATACATCGGCATCGAAAGTGACCACGAGGAGAGATACTACAACTTTATGAAGAGAAACCTTTTCTCCCACGTGGACATCAAGGAGGAGAATATCAATATTCCCGACAGCCGCACACAGGACTGTGAGGCAGAGTGCGTAAAATACGAGAAAAAGTACCGCGCTTCAGGCTGTGCAGACCTTGCACTTTTGGGAATAGGTAACAACGGCCATATCGGCTTTAACGAGCCCGGCACGTCCTTTGACTCCGTAACTCACGTTACACATATTGCCGAATCCACCATCAAGGCAAATTCAAGATTCTTTGCAAGTGAGGATCTTGTGCCCAAGGCTGCCATGACGATGGGTATTTCAACCATTCTGTCAGCAAAGAAGATTTTTATTCTCATAACCGGCAAAGCAAAGCATGACATTCTTATGAAGCTTATAAGCTCCAACGAGGCTGACGAGAGCATCCCCGCAACGGCGCTCAGACTTCACAAGGACGTTACGATCTATGCTGACAGAGAAGCTGCCGGATTGATCTGATAATATGAACAGGAAAACGTTAAACAAATTAGAATATACAAAAATACTTAATATGGCGGCGGAACACGCCGTATCCGGCATTGGCAAGGAAAATATTCTTGCCATTCAGCCGCAAAACGATCCCAAAAGAATCAAAAGAATGCTCAATGAGCTGGACGAGGCAACACAGTTTTTGGCGGGGATAGGCAGAAACCCCGTGGAGTATTTTACCGATATCAAGGGCTACCTTGAAAAGGTAAATATCGGCGGAGTGCTTATGCCCGACGCTCTCCTTGATATAAAGGACGTGTGTACCGCAGCGGTAAACGCCAAAAACATAATAATCGAGTCCACTATAATAGAAACTCTGCCCTTTTTGAAGGACCTTGCAGTAAATATATACAACTGTAAGCCCATTATCAACGAGATAAACAACGCCATTTCTCCCGAGGGGGACGTGCTTGACGGCGCAAGCAGTCAGTTGAGGCAGATAAGACGCTCCTTGAGAATGGAAAATGACAAGGTCAGAGGCACTCTTGAAAGGCTTATTCGCTCGCAGAACGTGCAGAAGTATCTGCAGGAGGCTGTAATAACCGAGAGAAACGGTAGATTTGTTATACCCGTCAAGAGCGAATTCAGAAGCATGGTGCCGGGCATCATACACGATATGTCATCCACGGGCTCAACGGTATTTGTGGAGCCCACGGGCGTGGTTGAGGCTAAAAACGAGATATCAAGACTTGAGGCAGAGGAAAAGCACGAGATAGAAAGAATTCTGGCGGAGCTTTCCCGCTTGGTGCATTCCAATGCTCCCGATATTTCCGACAATCAGGATGCGCTGGAAAGGCTGGACGTCCTGTTTGCAAAGGCTGTGTTCTGTAATCTGTACGATTGCACAAAGCCCGACATATGCGACAAGCTCTGCATAAGAATAACCAAGGGCAGACATCCTTTGATAGACAGAGCCACCTGCGTACCCATAGACGTTACCATAGGTGACGAATTCAAAACCCTTATAATAACGGGTCCCAATACGGGCGGTAAGACCGTCAGCCTTAAGACTGTGGGTCTGTTTATACTCCTGTGTCAGAGTGGATTTTTCCTTCCTGCGGCACACGTTACAATGGGCGTTTTTGAGGACGTGCTGTGTGATATCGGTGATGAGCAGGCAATAGAGCAGAGCTTGAGTACGTTTTCGTCCCACATGACCAATATAGTTTCCATACTCAACGGCTTAAGGGCAAACACAATGGTGCTTTTTGATGAGCTTTGTACGGGTACGGACCCTGTTGAGGGTAGCGCCCTTGCAAGAGCAATACTGTCGCAGATAGCAAAAAAGCACGTTCTGACATTTGCCACCACCCATTACAGCGAGCTGAAGACATATGCTTTTGAGACAGAGGGCATGGAATACGCTTCCATGGAGTTTGATATAGAAACACTCCGTCCCACGTACAGGCTTGTGGTGGGCATACCGGGCAAGAGTAATGCTCTGGAAATATCAAGAAAGCTGGGACTTTGCGACGACGTCATAACCGCGGCACAGACCACCATGAACCAGGATGAGCTGAACGTAAACAGACTTATCGCGGATATTGAGCATAACAACCTTATGGCGCAAAAGGCGCTTGAGGAGGCGCAGGCTGCAAGGGATGAGGCGGAGCTGTTAAAGCGCCACTACGAGGAAAAAACTGCCCAGATAGCTCAAAGGCGTCAACAGGAGCTGGAAAAGGCAAGAGAGCAAGCCTCCCGGATAATAACGGATGCCGAGGAGGAGGCAAGGGAGATAATCAAGGAGCTGAGGTTCAATACGGATGGCCTTGACGGAAAGGATAAAAACGAGCTGATAGAAAATTCCAGAAAGCGACTTCAGGATAAAAAGAAGGAGCTGGAAAAGAAAGAATCAGTCAAGAAGACTCAAGGTCTTAAAAAGTCCGACATTCGCCCGGGTATGACTGTATACGTTGGCCACCTTGCCAATAATGGCACAGTGCTTTCCGTCAACGGTGACGAGGTAATGCTCCAAGTGGGAATATTAAAGCTGAAGGCAAAGCTTTCGGAGCTGGAGCTGCCCCATGAGGAAAAGATAGAGCCCACGGGCAAAAAGCGCGCACCTGCGGACCACAAAAAGATAGAGCTGAAGGCAAGCGGTATTTCTTCCACTCTGGATATGAGGGGTCTTACTGCAGAGGATGCTTATATAGAGATAGACAGGTACTTTGATGCGGCAATTATGGCGGGCATGGAGGAGGTAACGCTGCTCCACGGCAAGGGCACGGGCGCTTTGAGGACTGCTGTCCATGAATATCTCAGAAAGCACGCCCATTGCGAAAAGTTCAGAATAGGTAAGTACGGTGAGGGCGACACGGGCGTCACCATCGTAACGTTAAAATAATAATCCCTTTTGTAAAAGGAGACAATATGGAGAATTTATCAAGAAAATATATTTCCTCCGCAAGCATTCCGAGCGATATTGCGGTAGGCCCCATGAATGAGTATCCCGTTAAGATACTCCAGTTTGGTGAGGGTAATTTTTTAAGAGCCTTTGTTGATTGGATGGTCAACAGACTCAACAAAGAAAGTGACTTTGGCGGCAGAGTAGCCGTAGTTCAGCCTTTGGAAAGAGGTCTTGCGGATATACTCAACGCTCAGGATTGCCTGTATACTCTTTATTTGAGAGGTATAGAAAACGGCGAGGTCAAGGTGTCAAAGGAGATAATTACCTCAGTAAAGGAGGTCATCAATCCCTACAAGGATTGGAAGATCACTCTTGATTACGCAAGAAGCGATGATCTGAGGTTTGTTATATCCAACACCACGGAGGCAGGCATTGAGTACAAGGAGGAGGAATTTACTCCCAACGAATGCCAGACCACTTTCCCCGCAAAGCTGACGTCATTGCTGTACGCAAGATACAACAAATTTGACGGCGACAAGGCAAAGGGCCTTATAATCATCCCCTGCGAGCTGATAGACAGAAACGGAGATAATCTTAAAAAGTGCGTGCTCCGCTATGCAAGACTGTGGGGCTTGGGCGAAAAGTTTACGGACTGGGTGGAGGAGGCCTGCCCGTTTATGAATACTCTGGTTGACAGAATAGTCCCCGGCTACCCCAAGGACGAGCTTGAGACCCTTAAGGCTGACCAGGGCTACAACGACAACGCAGTTGATACAGGTGAGATATTCCATTTTTGGGTAATAGAGGGGGACAAAAAGTACGCAGAGGAGATACCCTTCCACAAGGTTGGGCTCAACGTGCTTTGGACGGACAATATGGAGCCCTACCGCACAAGAAAGGTGAGAATTCTCAACGGCGCACACACCATGACCGTGCTGGGTGCATACCTTGCAGGGCTTGAGACAGTGGGCGAGTGTATGGCGGACGAGGACGTCAGCGAATTTATGAAGAAGGGCATATTTGAGGAGATAATCCCCACGTTTGATCTTCCCGAGGAAGAAAAGAGATCCTTTGCCGAGGCGGTGCTGGAAAGATTTGCAAACCCCTTTATAAAGCATATGCTTTTGAGTATAAGCCTTAACTCCGTGTCAAAGTACAAGGTAAGAGTTCTGCCCTCCGTAATCTCATATATAGAGAGAATGGGCAAGCTGCCGGAAAGAACGCTTTTTGCTCTTGCGGCATTGATAAGATTTTATAAGGGATCAGACCTTACAGACGGCAAGCTTAAGGGCGATATCGACGGCAAAAAGTACGATATCTGTGACAATCCCGATGTGCTGGCGTTCTTTGAGGGCGTACATGGTCAATACGGTGCCGACGAGTTGGTGGAAAAGGTGCTCTCCAACAGCGGCTTCTGGGGCGAGGATCTGACGAAGTATTGCGGACTTAAGGAAAAGGTGACTGAGTATTACAAGGCCATCTGCACGGTGGGCGCAAGAGAAGCCATGAGGAGTATCGGGTGAATTATTCCGATAACTCATTACCCAAACACGATAAGTATTAAGAAAGGAAAAACCATGAAAAAATACTTACAAATAGACAAAAGCGACAACGTGGCTGTTGCCCTCCACGATATGTCAAAGGGCGAGGGCTTTGAATACAACGGCACAAGCCTCACACTCTGTGAGGATATTGCCCGCGGCCACAAGTTCGCTCTGAAAGATATTTCCGAGGGCGAAAACGTGGTAAAGTACGGCTTTGCCATCGGCCACGCCACAAAGAATATAGAGGTGGGCACATGGGTACATACCCACAACGTAAAGACGAATCTTGAGGGTCTGCTGGAATATAAATATGAGCCTGTTGAGATACCCCAAACAGAACCAATAAAGGCTACCTTTGACGGCTTTGTGAGGAAAAACGGCGACGTTGGCATCAGAAACGAAATTTGGATCATAAACACCGTGGGCTGTGTAAACAAGACGGCAGAGCTTTTGGCAAAAAAGGCAAGTGAGCTGCCCAATATCGGCAAGGTTGACGGCGTTTACTGCTATACACATCCCTACGGCTGCTCGCAGCTGGGTGACGACCATGAAAACACACAGAAGATATTGGCAGGCCTTATCCGCCACCCCAATGCAGGCGGCGTGCTGGTGTTGAGCCTTGGATGTGAGAATAACAATCTGGATAATTTCCTCCCCGTGCTGGGCGAGTATGACAGCAACAGGGTAAAATTCCTTGTTACACAGGACGTTGAGGACGAGATAGCAGAGGGTCTTGACATCATATCCGACCTGATCGACTATGCGGGCGAATTCAAAAGACAGCCCGTTGACGCATCAAAGCTGAAGGTTGGACTTAAGTGCGGCGGCTCCGACGGATTTTCGGGAATTACCGCAAACCCGCTTTTGGGCAAATTCTCCGATATGCTCTGCGCTTGCGGAGGTATTACGGTGCTTTCCGAGGTGCCTGAAATGTTCGGCGCGGAGACCATCCTTATGAACAGAGCAGTCAGTGAGGACGTTTTTGAAAGGACTGTGTCCATGATAAACAACTTCAAGCTGTACTTTACAAGATACGGACAGAATATATACGAAAATCCTTCCCCCGGTAACAAAAAGGGCGGCATCACCACCTTGGAGGATAAGTCCCTTGGCTGTACGCAAAAGGGCGGCTTGGGCGCTGTGACGGACGTGCTTTCCTACGGCGACAAGGCAGAAAAGCTGGGTCTTAACCTTTTGACAGGACCGGGTAACGACATCGTTGCCTGCACGGCTCTTGCGGCGTCGGGCGTACACGTGATCCTGTTTACAACGGGCAGAGG
>JAGBHJ010000141.1 GCA_017935525.1 Clostridia bacterium
GTGTTGACTTTGTTAAGATAGACAACCAAACGACGTACTCCAACGAGGTGGCGGAAATGGATAAGTCCACAAGGGAGATAATGATAGACGTTCACGGCTATATTGAGGCGGCGGCACAGAAATATTTCAATGGCGACATACTCAACTGTATGGGCATGGATATTACCAATACCTTGGCAAGGCCCTCATCCCTTATTGCCCGCAACGGCGAGGACTTCTGGACTGTGGAGTACCCCAGAGACCAGTTTAACTATCTGATGGAGCAGAATATATACAACTCCCTCTACCACGACAAGCTGTATCTGTGTGACTACGATATGTGGTGGTCAACGGACGTTACAGCCCTGAGGGCTGCAGTGCTCAGATCCATCAGCGGCTCCATAAACTTTATCAGCGACCCCGGCGAGGGCTTTGATAAGGAACTGATAATGAAGACTCTTGACGAGGACGGCAAGGTGCTGTTCTGTGACCATGCATCATACCCCACGTTGGACTGCGTGTACGGCTACCATAACACAAGCATACTGAGAATATGGAACAAGAGCGGCGATTGCTACGGTATTGCGGCGTTCAATATGGGCAAGGTGAAGGAAACGGATCTTGTAAAGCTGAATTCCATCTCCGGCATTGACAAGGACCGTCAGTACGTTACATACGAGTATTTTACAAAGAAGTTTGACAGGGCAACTGCCGAAACAGCTTACGAGGTAGAGCTTGACCTTGAGGATCTGAGAATCTGGTCCATATACCCCATCGAAAAGGACGAGGGCGGCGAGTACATCATGCTGGGCAATACGGACAAATTCCTGCCCATCCCCTCAAAATTCAAGAAGAAGACGTATCTTAAGGATATTATGTGACAGAAAAAGCAATGTGTAGGAGAAATATATGAGCATGATAAGAAGCTTTGTGGATATGGTCCTTTCAAAGGGGATCAAGGTTGAGTTGAAGACGTTAAACGGCTCCGTGCTGTACCAAGACCTTGACGTTGAACAGAGCGAAAACAGGATCACTCTGTCAAAGACGGTTGACGGCAAATGCGTAGTTCAGATCGATGCGATAGTGACTCATAGAACCGTTCTTTGCTCCGTTGACGCCTTTGCGGAGGACGGCTTTGTGGGCAATGACGGCATCGTCATATACTTTGGCAAGCTGGACAAGCCCGACGAAATAAGAATAAACCACGTTGAGCATACAAGCTGCTCGTTGACAATGTCCTGTGATGATTACTGCGATATCCATCACAAGACAATGTCCCTGTTTGCCCGCTACGGAAACGATCATTACCATATGTTTACGCTGTGCGGCGACAATTTCAAGACATGGATCAGCAGCTATCTGGTAAGGCTTTCCACAGGTACTGACGGATTAAAGAGAATGACGGGAACGTTCCTTACGGTTTCCGCATCGGACGATCCCTATGTTGCCATCGACAACAACTTTAAGGATGCAAGGGCAATGGGAGGCATCAGAGTGCCCCTTAAGAACGAGCGACCTGTAACAAAGGATAAATTCAGCGGCTTTGGCTGGTGCTCGTGGAACGTATTTGAGCAGCAGGTAACATCACAAAAAGTGTATTCAAAGCTGGAGGAGCTGGTAAGCCTTGGTATTCCCGTGGAGTGGGTGCTGATAGACGATGGCTGGATGCCCTATACGGAGGATCAGAAGCTTATATCCTTCAGAGAGAATGCGGAAAAATTCCCCGAGGGAATGAAGGCTTTTGTGGCAAAGGTAAAGTCCTACGGTGTAAAGTACGTGGGCTTGTGGCACACCATAAATTCCTACTGGTACGGAATTGCCGAGGGTACGCCTGCCTTTGAGGAGCAGAAGGACAGATTGGAGAAATTAAAGTCGGGTGATTGGGCGCCGTCCCTTGACCCCGTGCTTGGCGCA
>JAGBHJ010000142.1 GCA_017935525.1 Clostridia bacterium
AACGTGCATGAGTCACAGCAGCTGCAGGGCATATTGCTTCAATGTGGTTATGAGCCCTGCGATGCCCAGGAGGATGCAGATATTATATTTATAAATACCTGCTGTATCAGAGAGCACGCAGAGTCAAAGGTGCTGGGACTTTTGGGCACGTTGCGGGAGCTTAAGAATAAAAAGCCCTCCCTTGTAATAGGCATTTCGGGATGCATGACCCAGCAGGAAGCCTTTGCACGGCGTATCAAGGGCAAATTCCACCACGTGGACATAATACTCGGTACAAACTGCGCAAGACAGCTTCCCAAGGCACTTTATACAGCTCTTACCCAGCAGGAAACAAAGCTTCGCAGAAGCCTGCTGCTGGATGATAAGGACGGTGGCCCCATTTGCGAGAATACTCCCGTTCTGCGTGGAGATGACGTTTGCTCGTGGCTTACCGTAATGTACGGATGCAACAATTTCTGCACCTACTGCATAGTGCCCTACGTAAGAGGCAGAGAAAGAAGCAGATCACCCGAGGCTATACTTGCGGAGGCAAAAAAACTGGCGGACAACGGCACAAAGGAGATCACTCTTTTGGGTCAGAACGTAAATTCATACGGCAAGGAGCTGGGAGTGTCCTTTGCGGAGCTTATTCACAAGGTGGCGGAAATAGACGGTCTGGAAAGGATTCGCTTTATGACGTCCCATCCCAAGGACATTTCCGACGAGCTTATCGCCGCCTTTGGTGAGTGTAAAAAGCTTTCTCCTCATTTGCATTTGCCTCTGCAGGCAGGAAGCGACAGAGTGCTCAGCGCTATGAATCGCCATTACGACATGGCAAGATATACGGATATCGTCACAAAACTCAGAGCTGTCCGCCCGGATATTGAGATATCAACGGACCTTATTGTCGGTTTTCCGGGGGAAACGGACGCAGAGTTTGAAATGACGCTTGATGCCGTAAGACAGATGAGATATTCATTTGCGTTCTCCTTTGCATACTCTCCGAGAAACGGTACAAAGGCGGCGGAAATGCCCGATCAGATACCCGAAAGCGTCAAAAAGGAGAGGCTCAACAGACTTATAAGTTTGCAGAATGATATTTCTGCCGAGGTCAGCCGAGAATACGTCGGCAAGACGGTGGAGATACTTTCCGAGGGCTTTGTGGGCGAAAGTGAGGATGACGTGGGTCACGGCAGCCACAGACAAATGGGCAGAACGGGCACAAACAAAAAGGTTTATTTTTCATGTGAGCAGGATACAAAGGGTAAGATACTCAACGCAAGGATAACAAATTCCGTTTCTGTGACGTTGGGTGGTGAGATAATATTATAACGGACGGTAGGTATGGAGTACAATATCAGCGAATTAAAAAATAAAGTCACACCCATGATGCAGCAGTACATCAACATAAAGGAGCAGCACATGGAGGAGCTGTTGTTTTACAGGCTGGGTGACTTTTACGAAATGTTCTTTAACGATGCGGTGACGGCGTCAAAGGCATTGGAGCTTACGCTTACAGGCAGGGATTGCGGCATGGAAGAACGTGCGCCTATGTGCGGCATACCATACCATGCGGCGGAAAAATACATCGCAAGGCTTATAGAGCTGGGCTTCAAGGTGGCTATCTGTGAGCAGGTGGAGGACCCTGCCACTGCAAAGGGCCTTGTGGCAAGAGATATTATAAGAATAATCACTCCCGGTACGTTGACGGAGCAGTCAATGCTGGAGGAGGATAAGAATAACTACATAATGTCCGTACACCTTAACAACGGCGTGCTGGGCATTGCATATACGGATATCTCCACGGGTGAATTCTGTGTAAAGGAGATCAAGGGCAAGTACATCCAGAGGCTGTTCGTCAATGAGGTAACGAGCATTTGTCCCAATGAGGTGGTATATAACTCCCGTGATGCGGCGGACGATCAGCTTAAGCCCATGATACTGTCCTGTGGCGACGTGCACAAGACTCCATATTACGACTGGTGCTTTGCCTACAAGAACGCTTATTCAAGAATGCTGGAGCATTTTGGCGTTGTAAACCTCAACGGCTTTGGGCTGGAGGGCATGGATGCGGCGATAGTTGCGGCAGGTGCATTGCTGGAATATCTGTACGAAACGCAGAAGAATTCCGTCAAGCAGATAAACACGGTCACCATCAAGCGCTCCGAGGAGAGTATGTACATAGACTCCTTTACAAGCAGAAATCTGGAGCTGATGGAGAACATCAGAACAAGGAGCAAAAAGGGCTCGCTTTTGGGACATATGGATAAGACCATGACGTCCATGGGCGCAAGAATGCTGGCGGGTTGGCTTCGTGAGCCTTTGTTGGGCTTTTTTGACATAGAGGACAGGCTTGACGCCGTTGAGGAGCTTATGAGAAAAAGAGCTCAGTCAGAGGCGTTGGGTGAAACCTTGGATAATATCAGGGATATTGAAAGAATAGCTGCAAGGATAGCGTCGGGCAGTGTTTCGGCTAAGGAGCTTGTCACATTAAGGACCAGCCTTGAGAGTATCCCGAGAATAAAAGAGGTGCTGGACGACGCAAGGTCTCCCATGCTTCGCCGCACGGTTGACGGCATAGATATGCTGGACGACGTTGCAAGCCTTATAGCCAACACCATAGCGGACGATCCCCCGATTTCATTAAAGGATGGCGGTACAATACGCCCGGGGTACAGCGAGGAGCTTGACAGACTCAGCAATATCCGTGACAACGGCGCCAAGATAATTGCCGATATGGAGCAGACGGAAAAGGAACGCACGGGTATCAAGGGTCTGAAGATCGGCTACAACAAGGTATTCGGCTATTATATTGACATTACAAATTCGTACAAGGAGCTTGTCCCGGAGGATTATATCCGCAGACAGACTCTTGCTAATTCCGAAAGATACGTTACTCCCGCCCTTAAGGAGATGGAGGACACCATACTGAATGCGGAAACAAGGCTCTATAAGCTGGAAACGGAAATATTCACCATGGTAAAGGCGGAGCTCAGTGAGCAGGTCGCACGCCTGCAAAAGGCGGCGTTGGGCATTGCTACCGTTGACTGCTTAAGGTCGATGGCAGAGCTTGCGGCAGAGAATAACTACATCCGCCCCCACGTTAACAAGACGGGTGTAATAGACATAAAGGGTGGCAGACACCCCGTTATAGAAAACAGAATGCAGAAGGGTGCATTTGTGCCCAACGATGCTTATATTGACAACGATAACGACAAGGTGATCCTTATTACCGGCCCCAATATGGCTGGTAAGAGTACCTATATGCGACAGGTGGCGCTGATATGCTTTATGATGCAGGTGGGCAGCTTTGTGCCTGCGGACAGCGCAGATCTTTGCATAGTGGACAGAATATTCGCAAGAGCCGGCGCAACTGACGATATCTCCCAGGGTCAGAGTACCTTTATGGTGGAGATGAACGAGGTGGCAAGCATACTCCACAGCGCAACGTCAAAAAGCTTACTTATCTTTGATGAGATAGGCAGAGGTACCTCCACGTACGACGGCCTTTCCATTGCCTGGGCGGTAGCGGAATACGCGGCGGATGCGGCGTCCCTTGGTGCAAAAACACTTTTTGCAACTCACTACCACGAGCTGACGGAGCTTGAGGGTAAGCTTGCGGGCATAAAGAATTACCACGTTATCACAAAGGAGTACAACGACGACATCGTATTCTTAAGAAAGATAGTGCCCGGCGAGGCGTTGCACAGCTACGGAATACAGGTGGCAAAGCTTGCGGGTGTGCCAGATGCGGTCATTGAGCGTGCAAAGCAGATATTGGCGACGTTGGAGGAAAACGATACCCCCAGAAATTCTGCGGCAGTAACGTCACCCGCCACACCCCAAATAACCGAGGCGGACGAAAAGGCCATTGCCCTTGCGGATGAATTAAGAAGACTCAACGTTGACAAGATAACAGCCATAGAGGCGTTGGTAATACTTGACGATCTCAAGAGAAAGTACACGTAAAATGGGAAAGATCAATCTACTTGATGACAGAATAATAAATCAGATCGCCGCAGGCGAGGTGGTGGAAAACCCTGCCTCCGTAATAAAGGAGCTGGTGGAGAACTCCATCGACGCGGGCGCAACGTCCATCACGGTGGAATTTGCCAAGGGTGGCACGGAGCTGATACGTATAATCGATAATGGAAGCGGTATGGACGACGTTGACGCAAAAACGGCGTTTATTCGCCATGCCACAAGCAAGATATCCTCGGCAGAGGATCTGGAGCATATTTCCACAATGGGCTTCAGAGGTGAGGCTCTTGCCAGCATAAGCGAGGTTTCGAGGACACAGCTTACCACAAGCACGGGGGATATCGGCACAAGGATAACCGTCAACGGCGGTGTGGTTGGCGATATTCGCCCAATAGGCTTCCCCAGAGGCACTACCATCGAGGTAGGTGACCTGTTTTTTAATACCCCTGCCAGAAAGAAGTTTTTGCGCTCCACCCGATCGGAAACAACGTCCATCCTGGAGCTTTGCCAGAAATTTGTGCTGGCGCACCCGGAGATATCCTTTAAGGTGATAAACGGCGGCAGAGTGGAGCTTCAGTCCTCTCGCGACAAAACGCCCTTGGGCGCCATTGCCACGGTATTCGGAGAATCAAGCCGTGACGAGCTTTACGCCGTTGAGTATGAGGCAGAGGGTATCAGCGTCAAGGGTTACACGTCAAAGCCTCAGTTTTCCCAGCTCAACAGACGCAAGCAGGTGTTTTTTGTAAACGGAAGATATATCAAGAGCCCCATGATCGCTTCTGCATTGGAGGAAGCGTACAAGGGCAGCACCATGATAAATAAATATCCGTGGGCGGTGCTTTTTATAGAATTGCCCTACGATATGGTGGATGTAAACGTTCATCCGCAAAAGACGGAGGTGCGCTTTGCCAACAGCAGGCAGGTGTACGATAGCGTTATAGGGGCAGTAAGCTGTGTGCTCACTCCCACATCCGTGATAAACGAGGTAAAGCTCACCGACGAGGAGATAAAGCCCGTAAAGGCGCCCGAGGTGGCAATAACATTATCTGACAGATTTGACGACGAGCCTGTATCGGTAGAGCCAACAAAGACAGTCGTTGTTCAGCCGCCCGCAGAGCCGAAGGTGAGGCTGATGGAAGCTGAACCTGTAATAACGAAAAGCTCTGTAACGGAGAAGCCGGTTACGCCCACGCCTGTAAAGCCTGTTGAGGCTGATCACATCAAGGCTACCCCCGTAGAGGCAGAACTTCCCAAAAAGGATGAGAAAAAGGATACAGTCGCAACGTCCGTCAGAGAGCGCGTTGGTGGGTTTGATTATAACACCATGCCAAGGGTGGAGCATTTTGCTCCCGCAGAGCCTGCTCCTACAAGGGAAGTGCCACAGCAGATAAACGTGTTTACTCCTGAGGAGGAAGGGCTTCAGCTGACCGATTACAAGCTTTGCGGAGTGCTGTGGGATACATATATCCTTTGCGAAAGTGGCGACAAATGCTATATTATAGACCAACACGCCGCCCACGAGAGGTTCTTGTATGACAGATATTCCGAAGAATTCCGTCAAAAGCGAGTGCTTGTGCAGCAGCTGCTGATCCCCGACGTTATTGAGGCAGAGCCCTTTGTGATAGACCTTATATCAGAAAATAAGGAGCTTTTTGAGGAGCTTGGCTTTGAGATCGACGTTTTTGGCAAAAGCTCCTGTATAATAAGAGGTGTGCCGTCAGTTGCATGCGAGGTGCCCTTTAAGGCAGTATTTGACGAGGCTGTGGAAAGAATTAAGCAGAATACGTCCGCAAACACGATCGTAAAGGATATCGTTTGTAACGAGATTATCAAGTCCGCCTGCAAGCATGCGGTAAAGGGCAATCAGAAGCTTTTCGACAAGGAGATACGTTATATAATCGATGCAGTGGGCAAGCTTAACGCGCTGACCTGTCCCCACGGCAGACCCATTGCGGTAATTCTTACTAAAAAAGAAATGGAAAAGAAATTTGGCAGAATTCAATAAAAAAAACATCTCCGTCATAGCGGTGGCAGGGCCTACCGCTTCGGGGAAAACGTCATTTGCAATATCCCTGGCAAAACTGCTTGACGGAGAAATAATATCCATGGACTCAATGCAGATATACAAATACATGGATATAGGCACGGCAAAGCCCACCCTTGAGGAAATGGACGGGGTAAAGCATCACCTTTTGGACGTGGTGGAGCCATGTCAGCCCTTTTCCGCAAGTGATTACGCAGAGCTTGCCAAAAAATGCATTGAGGATATATCCTCACGGGGCAAGACTCCCATACTGTGCGGCGGCACGGGGCTGTATCTGAACTCCGTTTTGTACGCCTACAATATGTCGGAGGCTTCATTTGATGAGGGCTTAAGGGCAGAGCTGGAGGCGTTTGCGGCAGAGTGGGGGAACAAAGCGCTTCACGACAGACTTCGTCAGCTTGACCCCAAGAGTGCGGATGAGATACATTGCAACAACACCAAAAGAGTTATAAGGGCTCTGGAGATATGTATTCTGACAGGCAAGCCCAAGTCAGAGCAGATGGAAAGCTCGCCCGAGCCGGTGTATAACAGTCTTGTATTCGGCATGGATATCCATCGGGATATTCTGTACGACAGGATCAACCGACGGGTCGACATAATGGTGAAAAACGGGCTTGAGGACGAGATCAGACTCCTTTTGGACAAGGGCATCATAGATCCTTGTGACAAAAAAATGCAGGCGGCACAAGCCATCGGTTACAAGGAGATGTACCCGTATTTTGCGGGAGAGATCACCTTTGATGACGCTGTTGAGCAGATAAAGATGAATTCCCGCAGGTATGCAAAGCGCCAGCTGACATGGTTCAGAAGGCTTGACAATATCTGTTGGATAGACCCCACCGATGATGCGGCTGTGGCGAGGGCAAACGCCATGGCGTTGGATCATGTAGGAAGTAAATAAACAATAATGCTATTGCGGATATCGCAAGACTTATAAAATATAAGAGGTATTTTGATATGGTTATAGATATCGATGAGTACAAGTACAAAATTGAGCTTCACGCTCATACATCACCCTGCAGCAGATGCAGCGGGCTTTCGTGCGAGGATCTTGTAAGGATATATAAGGACGCAGGTGTGGATGCGGTTGTTATTACAAATCATCTGGACCCTGCTTATCTGAATAAGGATCCAAAGGAGTCGGCAGATCATTTCCTTGATGATTACTACAAGGCAAAGGAGCTGGGAGAAGCAGTTGGTCTTACCATCATCCTGGGCTTTGAGCTGAGAGTGACGGAGAATATGAACGACTACCTTGTTTACGGCGTTGACAGAGAAACAATAGAGCGCGCAGTAGGCTACATCGGCAGACCTTTTGCGGATTTTTACAGAGATTTCAAGACGGACAAGAACGTTATCTGCCATGCGCACCCCATGAGGGACGGCATGACATTGCTCCCGCCCGATTCCTACGACGGTATTGAAGTGTTCAATTTTGCTACGGGCCACAATTCCAGAGTTGGCAAGGCGGCAAGATACGCAAACGAGCACAATATGCGGGTTATTATAGCAGGCTCGGACGTGCACGACAACAGAAACCATGCTCTTGCGCTTATGAGGTCAAAGACATTGCCCAAGGATTCCTACGAGATGGCGCAGATACTCTTGTCGGGTGATTATCTGTTTGATTTTTCAGGTAACGTTGTGATCCCCAGCAATTTCCGTCGCAAGGACAAGTGATCAGAGGTAAAAGAATGAACGTAAGCGATTATAAATACAGAATTGAGCTTCATGCTCACACATCACCCTGCAGTGGCTGCAGCTCCGTAAAGGCGGCAAGAATGCCCCACGTGCAAAAGGAAAACGGCGTTGATGCCGTTGTAATTACAAACCATCTGAGTGACGGAAGATCTGACGGATTTTCAACCTCAAAGGAGTATGCAGAGTATTATCTGGCTGATTACAGAGAGGCAAAGAAAGTCGGTGACGAGATCGGTGTAAACGTTATACTGGGCTCAGAGGTGTATTTTGAGGGCGAGTTTGACCAGCTGGTGTACGGCATCAGCGAGGATGATATAGAAAAGCTGGCAGAGTACGCAAAGGGCACCTATGCGGATTTCTATAAGGATTTTAAGAGCGACAACAACGTTATAGTTCAGGCGCATCCCTTCCGC
>JAGBHJ010000143.1 GCA_017935525.1 Clostridia bacterium
ATGACACATGAGGACCTTGCAGAAATGCTGTCTATATCTTCACAAGCTGTTAGTCGATGGGAAACGGACGCCGCTATGCCTGATATTTCTTTGATAGCTCCACTTTGCAGCATCTTCGACATCTCTGCAGACGAGCTTCTCGGTATCGACACCGCTAATATAGAGGAAAAAGTACACACGATCTGCAACGAAGCAAGCAGCTTTTCTAGCCGAGGATATCTTGATGAAGCGTGCAAGATACTTGATGACGGACTTAACAGATTCCCCAACCATCCGAAAATAATTTATGAGCTTATGTATCTTTCATACATGCAGTATAATGCCTGCGCAGAGAGACAGCGCCTTGATGATGCTATTGTTTATTGAGAAAAGCTGTTGGCGTCCAGCACAAACAATACCCACAGAAACGGAGCTGTTCAAGTACTGTGTTATGCGTACAAGGACGCCGGACGTTTGGAAGACGCCACAAAAATGGCGGAATCAATGCCGTATATGGTAATTTCGCGAGATTTTCTTCTTACCCGTGTCTTATCGGGAAACAAAGCTTACTCAGCCAAGCAATCTCTTATAAGTAACCTGGTACAGCATCTTTCGAACAACCTCAATGATCTGCAAACAGTAATGGATTCCGGTGAATACGCATACACGCCTGCGGAATGTGCCATCCTTCGCGACAAGCGCATTGCACTTCTCCACCTGTTTTACGAAAACGGTGATTTTGGATTCTATCACTCACACCTTAGTGACACTCACCTAAAGCAGGCAAAGCATTACGCACAGATCGGCGATTTAGAAAAAGCCTTGGAGCACTTGAGTTCTGCCGCCACACACTCCATCAGATTTATTACAGAATCCGATATGGGAAATACCGCGCTGGTTTTTCGTGGATCTTCACGAGGCTCTTGGAGTACAAATATTCCGGAAAACGACGCCGCAGTACTGCTCGGCAACATGGAAGACAAAGTATTCGACAGCATTCGCTCCTGCGAAGAATTTATCAAAATCAAGAATATGCTGACAAGCTATGCAGGATCTTGGATTATCGAGTGAGAATTCCGCCCATAGCATTCTCATCAACAATTATCAAACAACACCCCTGCCGATCACCAACAGGTAATACGGCAGGGGTCTTCTTTATTTATTATTCGCCCTCGTAGCCCTCAATAAGGTTTCTTCTGAGGCGCTCAATGGTCTCCTCGCTTACTCCGCATTTTTCCATAAGGAATTTCTTTGAGCCTCGCATTGCCGCAACCTCAATGGGCTCAACACCGTCCCAATCTCCGTCAAAATACGAATACTCAAACTGATGAACGTCGGTTATGCACCTCAAGCCCAATACAGTCAATGAGGTAATGTTGTAATCCTTTATCATCATTTCTGTCTTGACGCCCGTCAATGCGCTGATAAGGAATATCAGCGTTCCCGTTCTGTCCGCACCGCCCATGCAATGGCAGTATATGGGGTAATTGTTCTCATCCGCAAGGAATTCAACCAACGCCTTGCACTGTCCCCACTCCGGCTCAAGGTAAAACTCATCATGACCCTTGCCCACTATCTGGTGGTAACGCACCGTGTCGCCCAGCATACTGGACTTTAACACGCCGTATGCCTCCTGGCGGATATCAAGATCAGTCTTGATCTTTAATCCGTCGCGCAATGCAACCTTGCCTCGCTCGGAGATCAGATATTCTCTGTCAATTTCGGAATCAAAGCAGGTTCCTCTGTATATTCTGCCCTGACGGAGCTTTTTGCCGTCGTAACGCTCCAACGCACCAATATCCCTTATGTTGGACGCACCCTGACCGTATATCGCTCTGGGAAATTCATCCTTTGTGGTAAAGTCACGGGACTCACTTTCCTCGCTACCGTCCATTGCCACTACCTTCCAGCTGTAATTACTGCGGGCAAAGAAATTGCCCACCGTTGCACTGCTGACTCCATCCCTATCCTCTGCGAGGACGATCTCCCACTCCTGAGGGTCACCGGGGTAATCGTCACCACCCCGCCTTGATATTACCAGTCTGCAGGGCTTGTCTGCCTTCCACGCAAATTCCGTATATCTGGGCATGGTAAGGTTTGCCTCGTTGGGGTCGTCAATATAAAACACGTCGGGGTGTCTTTCGTAATTCTCCAGGATCCACTTATAGCTGGTCTCCCAATTTGTATGCTCGCCTCTTTCCTGGCGCTCAATAAAATCCTTCTGTACATCTGTCAAGATGGAGATACTCTCTCCATTCTTGGGGTATAAAAGCTCGATCATAATAATCTCCTTGTTAATATCCCGTGGGGCACTGCCGCAAAACGAACAATACACCAACCGATTTTTGAATATTATAGCATATGTGTATAAAAATGTCAACGGCATAAGGATCTTACACATTGTCAAGAAAGTCAGCCTCACTACGACAAAAACGCGACAGAATACCTCTGTCGCGTTTGCTTGTCTCGTTTATAATTTTTAATACCCAATGGCAACGCCAAAAAACAGCACCGCAACAGTCAGTATCAGCACCACCACCTGGAGCTTCCACGTCCATCTTACCCATTTTGCGTAAGACACGTTTGCCATGGAAAGTCCCACCATCAATACGGGGTTTGTGGGGAGTATTACATCCGTAAAGCCGTCCGCCATGCAATACGCCAGTATCACCAGCTGAGGAGAAAATCCCAGCACGCTTGCAATGGGGAGCACCACAGGCATTACCAAAATTATCTTTGCGGAAGCAGAGCCTATAAACATCTGCAAGAACAGAATGAGAGCATAAATCAGCAGTATAGCCACGAATTTGTTCTGCCCCTGCAATGCGTTGATGGCGTAATTCATAACGGTATCAAGTATTCCGCTTTCCGTCATCACCAGCTTGGCGGACGACGCCACGGCAATTATCACCACCGCAGGCAGCATTGCCACCGCACCATTGAGTATGTACTTTAATACCGCACCTATCTTATTTCCAACGGATACGCTACATATAATACCGCACACCAAAAAGCTCAAAGCCAATATGGGTATTGCAAGACCGGATATTGCTCTTATAGTCGCCAAAAGCACCAAAAGCACACCTTGAATACCAAAGAATACCAGATATCCCTTGAATACTTTATCCTCATTCTCGGAGCCTTGGGAATCTTCCGTTGTCATTACCTGCTGTCGTTGAACGTCAATATCGTAGCTGAGGGACGCCCTTGCATCCTTTTTGATCTTGCGCAGATGCATCAGCAAAAATGCGCATACTGTGCCGTATGTCAGAATAAAAAACACCACTCTCAACCACATTCCGTCGGATATGGGCTGACCTGCCACCTGGCACGCCAAGCCAACGGAGAACGGGTTTGTGATCGCCGCAGAAAAACCAAAGCACGCAGACATGAGGCAAGCGCCCAAGCCCATCATGGTATCCATGCCCATGGAGACCATCATCATTATTACGATGGGGAGCAGCGTCACCAGTTCCTCAAACATTCCAAAGAAGCTGCCAAACAGCATGAATATCAACGCCGTGAGGCATACCACTCTGCCCTGCCTACCACCAAGCTTTGTCATCATGCGTCGGATAAAAATTCTTATGCCGCCCGTCTTTTCCAAAAGGTTAAACACGCCACTCATAACAAGCAAAAATACGCTTATCATGATTATGGTCACCGCATCCTCAGATGCGAATACCCTTACGGGGGCAGTAATAACTCGCCACAGCGCAATGCCCGATATCTCGCCCGCAACGTATGTGCCTGCGATTATCATTCCGTTTTCATCCCTCAAAAATTCGCCCTGAGGAACAAAATAGGACAACGTACCGCTGACCGCCAGCACCGCCGCCAGTATCACCATTACGGTGATAAAAACCCCCGTTTCAATATTGACAAACGACTTGCTCTTACTCTTCTCTTTATTCTTCATGGCAATACCTCCAAAGCACCCTTATGCCCCCACAACAATATCGTACAGTATCTCTGACGCAACGTACCACTCCACCGCACTACGCTTGTCCGTAGGAACAAAATAATATATCTCCTTGCCGTCATACAGCTCAAAGTCCTCCCCTGCACCAAAAAGCAATCTGTATATCTTTTTGAGGTGGAAAACGAGCTCAACTTCCTTTCCGTCCATTGTACCCGTATATTTCAAGCCGTCCCTTGACAGGGCGCATTGACCCTCGCCAACGTCACGGAGCATCTTCTTTCCGTCAAATGACTTTCCGCAAAGCTTTACCTTGTCGGTATGTGCGTAGTCCTCATCTGAAAGTATCATTTCCTTTAGCTTGGAGCGCTCCGCCATATGCCATTCTGCGGAGTTCTTATACGGCACACCCTTCACAAATCCATATCTGTCGTCCATTACCGCCACGTTTCCGCAGGCAGAGCAGGTGATCTCCATACCCTTTGAACAAAGTGTGTACTTTTTGCCACAGGCAGGGCAAGTCATCAAAACGTTTTCCAGCCCCTCTGCCAGATCTTTTTCTTTGTAATGGATCTCAGGGTGAGCATCCAGCCATGCATATTCATCATAACGCAGTCTGCCACGGATCCTTTCTCCGATTTCCTCCGCAGAAAGAGTCTTTATCTCCTCCGCTGTAATCAGACAGTCTAATTCTGCTTCAACGCAGCCACCCCGTCTGATTCCGTTGCCCCATTTGGGGTCTGTAAGGTATCCACCGTGGATAACGACTGTATAAACGTCAACACCCATCTTTTTTATAAAGGAGTAAGTTCCCGGCTGGATGTCCTCAAACACTCCTGCCGTGGAAAGCCTTGCCTCGGGCATCATCGTCAGCACACCGCCGTTGTTTATGACCGTCATGCAATTCTTCATGCTTTCCATATCAAGGGTAAACATACTCTTTGGGAAGCATCCAAAGAATTTCAGCAGCCAACCCAGCATGGAGTGGTAAAAATACAGCCTTGCCACCACAAAATTAGGACAATGCTTACGCAAAAGCATTCCCGCATATATAAAGTCAACAAACGAGCCATGATTACACAGCACGATGCAGGGCTTTTTTATTTTGCCGTCGGTCTTGTCCGTCAAATTCATTCTGACGCCCTTTACAGCAAGAACACACCTTGCCACAAACGCCGCAATCGCAAACTTATAGGGCTCGTTAAACCTCACCTTGATGGTATCCGAGCCTGCTCTGTCAAGATATGCGTTTACTGCGGCAAATAGCTTTTCCCTGTTTGCAACGGCAATAAGTATCAGCACCACTATCACCGCAAAAATAATAATGGAGATCATCCAGCCCTTCATCACCGCCAGATTACCCAGCCCAACGCCTATACATATCGATGGCAGACTGCCCAAAAACGTCACCCAAATGTATCTGTGGTACTTCATGCCGACGCTTGCCGCCAAAAAGCATATCATGCCGTAAGGAATTGCAGGCAGAAAGTAAAGTATCAATATAAAAACCGCCAGGCGCTTTGACTTCTGCGCCTTGTCAAAATCTATGTGGAGATTTTTCACAAAATACTTTCTGATGCCCTCTCCGTACACCTTGTACAAAACGTATATAACGGTGTTGCCAAGGAATACTCCCACCGCACACCAGAACAAGCCTATGCAAAAGCCAAAGGATATTCCCGAAAGCACCTGCACAGGCTCCGCAGGCAAAAATGCCACCAGCACCTGAAGCATTGAGAGTATCGAAACCGTGATATATCCTCTCCAGCCAAGGTTTTGCAGAATGTCCTGCACCTGCTCACCTGTATAGTCATTTGTAAATACGCTTCTGATCAACTTATAATTGTCACCCGAAAGCAACAGGCATCCAATTAGTGCAAAGCACACAGCAAGACCTGACCCTACCACCAATCTGGTTTTCAGCACTGACCGTTTATTTTCCATACTGCACCTCAAGCAGAGCCGTTTGCAGGCTCTTTATTCCATACTATGCCCCAGCGGGTTACACCAGTCCACTGTATCATTCTTATTTTACCACAAAAGTCGGATATATGCAATAGTTTATGAACTTTTTATTACATAATTGTGTACATTTTCTTATTATTTTGTGTATTATGGATAAATTTGTCAGTTCTTTATCGTTCTTGACATATAGTACTGAAAATGATATAATAATGTAAAAAATAACGGTTTCAAAAGGAGTTACCATGACCCTCACCTGTTTAGCAGAAAACACATCAGCAAGCGGGCTCCCTACGGAGCACGGGCTGTCCCTCCATATTGCCACAGAAGGAATAAATATATTATTCGACATGGGGCAAACGGAGCTTTTTGCCGCCAACGCTCAAAGACTTGGTGTTGACCTTGCAGAGGTGGATATTGCCATACTGTCCCACGGGCATTACGATCACGGCGGAGGCTTAAAGAAATTTCTTGAGCTCAACAGCAAAGCCACCGTATACATTCCTCAGAATGCCTTTATCCCTCACTACAACGGCACACGAAAATATATAGGGCTCGACCAAAGCTTAAAGGATGACCCTCGGCTGGTAACAGTTTGCGACGATATCACCTTGGCAGACGGAATCAGTATCATCACTCATCGCAAAGTACCGACACTACACCAACCAAGTGGCGACGGGCTGACCATGATGACCCCCAACGGACTTGCCCCCGACGACTTTGACCACGAGCAATACCTTATGATCGTCAAGGACGGCAAGAGGGTGCTTTTCAGCGGCTGCTCCCACAGAGGTATCCTCAACATTATGGAGGCAATGACTCCCGACGTTTTGGTGGGTGGCTTTCATTTTTCAAAGCTTGAGCTTGATGACAGTCTTGCCCAAAAGGCAAAAGCCTTGGGTAAATACCCCTGCCAGTACCACACCTGCCACTGCACGGGCACGGAGCAGTTTGAATTTATGAAGCAGTATATCAGCGGGCTTTCCTACCTTTCCTGCGGAGATAAAATTGAGATATAACAAAAGCGTCTGTGAAAATGGGCACGCGCGATAACGAAGGATTAACATAAGTTATTCGAGCGTGCCCATAATGAATTGCCATAAATGGCATGAATTGGCTTGCGCCGTGAATTGAACTTCGTTCATGAATTGCCTTCGGCATGATAAAGTATAGCAATTCAATTCATGAAAACAAAGTTTTCAAATCATGAAGCCGTCAGGCTTCAATTCATGACGCAAAGC
>JAGBHJ010000016.1 GCA_017935525.1 Clostridia bacterium
ATGCTGGACGCCCTTTGCCAGGGTATTGAGTCCATGTGGTCCGTAAATTCAACAGATGAGAGCATGGACTACGCCCGCAAGGCTATAAAGGGCATAATTGCCAACGGCGGAGAGTATATCAATAACGGTACTGCCGAGTCCGCAATGCAGATAATGCTGGCGGCAAATTACGCAGGCAGAGCTATCAATATAACACAGACTACGGCGGCTCACGCAATGAGCTACAAGCTGACGTCAATGTACGGCATACCTCACGGTCATGCTGTGGCGGTGTGCATAGTGCCGCTGTGGCGTTTTATGGCGGAAAATACGGGCTTGTGCATAGATAAAAGGGGCGAGGGCCACCTTTGCCGCGTGTTTGATGAGATAATATCCCTTTTGGGCTGTAAGGACTATCGCGAAACGGGCGACAGGCTGGAGACCATGCTTTTGGCGCTGGGGATCAAGTCCCCCGCAATAAGGGATGAGGATATATCCACCCTTGCAGGCTCCGTAAACACGGTAAGACTTTCCAACAACCCCGTAAGGCTCACGGACGAAAGCCTCAGACAGCTTTACGTTGATATTCAAAAGGGGGCAAGGGCATGAAATTATCTCTCAAGGGTATGTTTTCAAAGATAGCAGGACTGCCAAAGGGTGTAAAGGCGTCTGCGGCGTTCTTTTTTGCCAGCGTCATCACCAGCGGTATATCCTATATCGTAACCCCTATATATACCCGCTTGCTGGACCCTGCGGTGGTGGGGCAAGCCTCCAATTTTATGACGTGGACTCACACCTTTGCGATCATCGCAATGTTTTGTCTGTCCTACGGCGTGTTCAACAACGGTATGCTGGACTATCCCGACAAGAGGGATGAGTATTCATTCTCCATGCTGGTGCTGTCCAACATAATTACGTTGGCGTTTGCGGCGGTGGTACTGCCGTTGCATAAGTACATCGAGGGCTTTGTGGGCGTTGATATGCCGCTGATGCTGTTGATGTGCGTAATGTTCCTGTTCCAGCCTGCGTACAGCTTTTGGGTGGCAAGACAAAGGTATGAGCTGAAGTATAAGTTCACGGTAATGTGGACGGTGATCTGTGCGTTCATTTCTCCCTTGGTGGCTATACTTGCCATACTCATATTTAAGGATCATCCTCTTTACGCAAGACTTTTTGGTGCGGACGTTGCGTTGATAGCGGTGTATATAGGCTTTTACGTGTATATAATCGTCAAGAGCAAGTGCAAGCTGGAAACAAAATACTGGAAGCCTGCTTTGCTGTTCAATTTGCCGCTGATACCGCACTATCTGTCGTCATACCTTTTGAGCAGCTCCAACAAGATATTGATAAAAAACCTGGTGGGCGATACCCAGCTGGGATATTATCATATTGCGTTTGCTGTGTCAAACATCGTAAATATAATCTGGACGGCAATAAACAGCTCCCTGATACCCTACACGTACGCAAAGTGTAAGGAAAAGGACTACAAGTCCATTTCCAACGTCACATTGCCCATACTTACTGCGTTTGCGGTGATGTGCCTTGCGGTAATGATGTTTGCTCCCGAGGTGGTGGCAGTAATGGGCGGCACGGAGTATATGGAGGTAATATACGTTATTCCCCCAACTGTCGGCGGCGTGTTCTTTCAGGTGCAGTATTTTATTTACGCAAATATAGTTTATTATTACAAAAAGCCAAAGTACGTTATGTACGCAAGTGTTACCACCGTGGTGCTGAATTTTGTGCTGGGCTACGTGCTCATATCCAATTTCGGATACCTTGCGGCAGGCTACTCCATGCTGATATGCTATCTGTTGCAGGCAACGCTGGACTACCTGGCAATGCGTAAGGTGGTTGGTCAGAACGTATATAATATGAAGTATATCGGCGTGCTGTCGCTGGCGGTCATTCTGACGGCGGTGTTCAGCAATCTGCTGTACGACATGATAATTGTCCGCTACGGCATTGTGGTGGCTGTTTTGGCGGTCGGATTTATATTGAGGAAAAGATAATCGGCATTATTAAGGAAATGAGGAAGAAGTAATGACTTTGGATTTTTTGGATAGATTTGATTTCTTTGCAGGAGTGCCCGATTCCCAGCTTAAGCCCATGTGCAACTGGCTGATGAATAAATACGGAATTGGCGAAAACCACGTTATTGCCGCAAACGAGGGCAATGCGGTGGCTCTTGCGGCAGGATACCATCTTGCAACGGGCAAGACTCCCGTGGTGTATATGCAGAATAGCGGCATCGGCAATATAATCAATCCCGTGGCATCCCTTATGAACGACAAGGTGTACGGCATACCCTGCGTGTTTGTGGTAGGATGGAGAGGCGAGCCCGGTGTGCATGATGAGCCCCAGCATATCTATCAGGGGGAGGTTACGGTAACGTTGCTGGAGGATATGGATATTTCCACCTTTGTGATAGACAAGACCACCACCCGTCAGGCGCTGGATGCTAAAATGGCGGAGTTTGACGAGCTTTTGGCAAAGGGCAAGCAGGTTGCCTTTGTGGTAAAAAAGGGTGCTCTGGAGTATGACGGCAAGGTAAAGTATAAGAATGACAACACCATGCTCCGTGAGGAAATTATACGCCATATTACTGACGCTACGGGGGAGGACGTTATAGTTTCCACCACGGGCAAGGCGTCAAGAGAGCTTTTTGAAATCAGGGAGGCAAACGGCCGGACCCACGGTCATGACTTTTTGACGGTGGGCTCCATGGGACACAGCTCGTCCATTGCGCTGGGTATTGCCCTTAAGAGAAAGGACAAGAGAGTCTGGATAATTGACGGCGACGGCGCGGCGCTGATGCACATGGGTGCAATGGCGGTGCTGGGCGCAAATAAGCCGGAAAACGTGGTACATATCGTTATAAACAATTCCGCCCACGAAACCGTTGGCGGTATGCCCACGGTTGCAGGGCAGATAGACATAGTTGCCATCGCAAGGGGCTGCGGATACCCGGAGGCTATATGTGTTGACAGCTTTGAGGCTCTGGATGAGGCGCTCCGAAATGCGAGAGAGACCAAGGGTCTTAAGCTTATTGAGGTCAAGTGCTCAATAGGCGCAAGGGATGATCTCGGCAGACCCACGGTTACGGCTATGGAGAACAAGATCAACTTTATGAGGACGCTGGGAAGCATGGAATAAGGCATCCGAACAGCTGTTTTTCATGGATTTTTTCTATAAAATTCAAAAAAGTATCAAAAAACACTTGCAATTATTTAAAAAATGTGGTACAATATAGGACGATGAATTGTAAGGGGGTCTGCTGATGTTCAAGAGAGCATTGAGAGATATATCTGCATTTCTTGCCACAACGGCGTTTTCCTTCCGTTACCGCTTAGAGGTAGTGGGGGTGGACCGTGTGCCAAAGGAGGGCGGCGTGCTTATATGCGCCAACCACAAAAAGGCGGAGGATCCCATACTTCTTTACAAGGCATTGCACAAGGGGCAGAAGCGCTTTATATACTTTTTTGCCAAGCAGGGTCTGTTAAAAAACAGATTCGTCACATGGTATCTTACTCAGGTGCTGGGCATAAGGACGGTGTCCCATTCTGCGGCTGACCTTGGCTCCATCAAGTGGGGTCTTTCCAAGCTGAAGAACGGCGAGATCGTGGGTATTTTCCCCGAGGGCACCAGAAACCGCACGGATGCGGAGCTTTTGGAATTCCAGAAGGGCGCGGCGATCATTGCCCATATGTCAAAAACACAGGTGGTAACAGCCACCATCAGCGGTACCCGCAAATGGTTCTCCAAGTGCAGGGTGGAGTTTTCCGAGCCGCTTGAGCTTGCCGAGTTTTACGCAAGACGTCTTGATGACGAGGTAAAGGACGGCATCACTCAAAAGATTTATGAGAGAATACACTCCGATCTCAATAAGTGATCAGAGAAGTATATTAGAATACGCATTGGCGTAATATTCTAAGAGGTTTATTTGAAGGTAGTAGTCAGTGAGCACTCCGGGTTCTGCTTTGGAGTGAGGAGAGCCGTTGATATGGCTCTTGAGGAGGCAAAGGTCGGCGGTAACAAGGTTTACACGCTGGGACCGATTATACATAATTCGTTTGTGGTTGAAGACCTTGCAGCCAAGGGTGTTGTTTCGGTTGACAATGTGAGCGATGTTGATGAAGGCGTGCTGGTCATCCGTTCCCACGGCGTTGGTAGTGCGGTGTACAGCGAGGCTTGTGGCAAGGGCTTGAGAGTTGTGGATGCAACCTGTCCCTTTGTAAAAAAGATCCATGAGCTTGTTAATGATTACTCCGAAAAGGGATATACCGTTATAATCGTCGGCAAAAAGGACCACCCCGAGGTGATAGGCATCAAGGGCTGGGCAAAGGACGACGTTTGGGTGGTTTACGATCCCGAAGATGTGGGCGAGCTTCCCTTGAGGGGGGACACCCAAAAGGTTTGCGTGGTTGCGCAGACAACAATTGACAAGGCACGTTTTGAGAATATCACGGGTCTGATCAAGGAGCTGGTGCCGGGGGTCACGGTGTTTAACACCATATGCTCGGCGACGTCAAAGCGTCAATCCGCCGCGGTGGAGCTGGCAAAAAGGTCCGACGTTATGATCGTGATAGGGGACAACAAAAGCTCAAACACAAAAAGACTGTATGAGCTGTGCGTAAAACATTGCGATAACACATATGCCGTTCAATCAGCGGCTGATGTTATTGATATATCGAAAGGCAGAGGCACTATTGGTATAGTTGCCGGAGCATCGACACCCGATTGGGTGATCAAGGAGGTTATTGGTAGAATGACGGAAGAGCAAATTGTAGCTGAAGTTACAGAGGTAACAGCAGCGATTGCTGAGGGTGTTGCAGAGGATGCAACAATGGCGGACTTTGAGAAGTCCATGGTTAAGTTGCACAATGGTCAGTACGTAAAGGGCGTAGTTATTTCTGTTTCAGACGACGCTGTTTATGTAAATCTTGGCTATAAGGCAGATGGTATTATTCCTAAGAGCGAATTTAAGCTTGAGGATGGACAGAAGTTGCAGGATGTTATTGCAGATGGCGACGAGGTTGAGGTTGAGGTCGTTCAGGTGAACGACGGTGACGGTAACGTTATCCTTTCCAGAAAGCCTGTTCTCGAAAGAGCAGCTTGGGCTGAGGTTATCAACGTTAAGGAGAATGACGAGATCGTTACAGTTAAGGCTACTGAGGCTATCAAAGGCGGCGTTTTGGCTGTTTACGGTGAGTTCAGAGTATTCATCCCCGCATCTCATCTTGCATTGTCATACGTAAAGAAGCTGGAAGCATTTGTTGGCAGAGAGCTTCAGGTTAAGTTCATCGATATCGACGTAAGAGGCAAGAGAATCGTTGCTTCCAGAAAGATCGTTGAGGCTGAGGAGCGTCAGAAGAAGGAAGACGAATTCTGGGCATCTCACAAGGTTGGCGATATCGTTAGCGGTAAGGTTAAGAACATTACACAGTTTGGTGCATTTGTTGACATCGGTCTGTTTGACGGTCTTATCCACATCAGCGAGCTGTGCTGGACACCTGTTTCCAACGTAACAGACGAGGTTAACGTTGGTGATGAGGTTCAGACAAAGATCGTTGCTATTGACAAGGAGAACAAGAAGATCTCTCTTAACAGAAGAGCACTCCTTCCTCATCCTTGGACAACAGTTACAGAGAGATTGAAGGTTGACGACGTTGTTAAGGCAAGAGTAATCCGCCTTACAGAGTTCTTTGCTATCGTAGCAGTAGAGCCCCACGTTGACGCTACTCTCCACATTTCTCAGATCTCTTACACAAGGATCGAGAAGCTTGAGGATGCACTCAAGGTTGGCGATGAGATCGAGGTTAAGATCCTCTCCATCGAGCCCGAAAAGCGTCGCATGAGCGTAAGCAAGAAGGCTCTTGAGCCCAAGCCCGAGAGAACATTCAACTCAAACAGAAGACCGAAGACAGATAAGCCTTCTAACTTTGAGAACAACAATTCACCCAAGAGAAGATCTGCAAAGCCTTCCAACAAGCCGGAGACATCCGCTTTCACAAAGGAAAACATGACGATCAACCTTGGCGATTTCTTCCCGCAGGAAATGCTGGACGAGATCAGAGAAGCAGAGAAAAACTAATAGTTGAGTATTAGGATCTTCCGTCTTAACAAACTATAGTATATAAATTCCGAGGCATGGGGTTACCTCGTGCCTCGGGGTTAGCTTTGATTTTGACAGAAGCTGCTTATACTATGCTTTTTGACAACAGTTACAGAAAGCATATCTATCTGGGTGTGGCGCAGCTTGGTAGCGCGCTTGAATGGGGTTCAAGAGGTCGCAGGTTCAACTCCTGTCAC
>JAGBHJ010000144.1 GCA_017935525.1 Clostridia bacterium
CTATCCACAGACCGATGATATTCTTCAAAAATCTTACGCTGCCGTTGTAGCCGATCTCGTTTGTGATGCAATATTCAGCGCTTTCCTTTGTGATGACGGGCTTGGGCATTTCCGTACCAAACAAGCTCCATGTACCGCAGGAGATATAAGCTGTATTCTCATTTGTATCAGCGCTTACCACCGCACTTGCCGTGTCGTGAGTTGCAACTGCCACCACGGGGATCTTGTCGCACTCAAGCTCGCGGCAGATCTCGTCGGAAAGCTCGCCGTATATCTGACCGGGACGGATGAACTCGGCAAAAATGTCCTTGTTGATGCCCAGCTTTTCCACCAGCTCCATATCCCACTCAAGAGTTGCAGGATTCAGAAGGTTTGTTGTGGAAGCCTCTGTGATCTCCGTTCTCTTTTCACCCGTAAGGAAGTATGCAAACAGGTCGGGCATAAGGAGTATCTTATCAACGTTCTTCATCAGCTGACTCTTGTACGTATAAAGATAATAAAGCTGATAAATGGTGTTTATTCTCAAGCTCTGGGTACCCGTTCTGCCGTATATCTCGTCCTGAGGCATTACCTTTTCGTAAACCTCCTCCAGCATACCCTCCGTACGTCTGTCTCTGTAATGCACGGGGTTGGAAAGCAAAGAGCCGTCCTTATCCAGCATACCAAAGTCAACGCCCCACGTATCAATACCGATGGCGTCGATCTTGCCAAGCTTTGATGCAAGGATTATGCCCTGCTTCATCTCGCCCAAAAGCCTCAGCACGTCCCAATACATTGTGCCGTTCTGCGTTACGGGGAGGTTGGGGAACCTGTGGATCTCCGTCATATTTATCTTCTTATTTTCCTTGTCGTATTCGGCAAGCATCGCTCTGCCGCTGGATGCGCCGAAGTCAAAAGCCAAAACTCTTTTACTCATGGTAATTCTCCGTTCACTGTCTTTCTACAATAATTATTAAGGGGCAAAAACCAAACATTTTGCCTTTATAAAATTATAACATTTATCTGTCCCCATGTCAACTTCTTTTTGCAAGATTGACTGCTTTTTCTCCAAAAATTTACAAATTAACCATACTGTTTATCCCCCTCCTCACACAGCAGAGCAAGGCCTCGCAAGAGGATGCGGGCTTTTCTCCCGCTGTACACCTTTTGCCGCCATTCACAGCTCTCTTTTTGCCGTAGTGCCTCAAAAATGTTTTCGATTTTGCTTGCAGATATTGACATTTCCCCAAAAATATGGTATCATATGCTTATAATACGGCGGAATAGTTTTCTGTCGTAAAATGATGTATTTTTTTGGAGGAACAATATGAAAAAAGTTGCTATTATAATGGGCAGCGACAGTGACCTGCCCGTTGTTGAAAAAGCATTCGATACACTGAAGGAATACGGTGTGCCGTTTGAGGTCCACGTTTACTCAGCCCACAGAACACCGGTTGAGGCACGTGATTTTGCCATCAACGCAAGAGCAAACGGATTTGGCGCTATCATCGCCGCAGCAGGCAAGGCTGCTCACCTGGCAGGAGCCATTGCAGCAAACACCACACTCCCCGTTATCGGCATTCCCGTTAAGTCCTCAACTCTTGACGGTCTGGATGCTCTGCTTTCAACCGTACAGATGCCCCAGGGTATCCCGGTAGCAACTGTTGCCATTGACGGCGCGGCAAACGCAGCGCTGTTGGCTATACAGATATTGGCAGTGGCTGATTGCGACCTTGCCGAAAAGCTTTCCGACGCAAGAGCAAAGGCTGCCGCAAAGGTGCTGGAAAAGAACGACGCCGTAGCGAAGAAGTATAATTCTTAAACTTCGGAGGCATATATGGGTGGCTTTTTTGGCATAACATCACACAGAGATTGCATAGACGACGTTTTTTTTGGCGTTGACTACCACTCCCACCTTGGTACAAAGCGTGCAGGTATGGCAGCGCTGGACAGCGAAAAGGGTTTTCAAAGAGAGATCCACAATATCGAGAATTCTCCCTTCAGAACAAAATTTGACGACGTTCCCGGCAAGATGACGGGTAACGCCTGCATAGGCTGCATAAGCGATTCCAATCCCCAGCCCCTGCTGATCAGGTCACACTTCGGCACATATGCGCTGACCACCATCGGCAGAATAAACAATTCGGATGATATCGTAAAAATGCTCATGGACGGTGGCATCCACTTTACCATGAACGAAAACAAGATAAACGATACCGAGCTTATCGCCGCCATAATAAACCACAAGGGCAGCTTTGAGGAGGGCATCAAGTACGTGCACGAAATAGTGGACGGCTCTGCCTCAATACTTATATTAAAAAGTGACGGTAACCTTATCGCCGCAAGGGACAAGCTTGGCAGATTGCCCATCGTGATATCAAAAAGCATAGACAACGACGGCTACTGCGTATCCTTTGAATCCTTTGCAAACGAAAAGCTGGGTTACGAGACTCAGCGTGAGCTTGGCCCCGCGGAGATCGTGGAAATATCACCCGACGATGTAAAGGTGCTTTCCCCCGCAAAGAAGAAAAAGAAGATATGCTCCTTCCTTTGGACGTATTACGGCTTCCCCAATTCCACGTACGAGGGTGTCAACGTGGAAACCATGCGTTACAAAAACGGAGAGATAATGGCAGAAACAGACCGCAAAAACGGCGTTGCCCAGGAGCTTGACTACGTAAGCGGTATTCCGGATTCAGGTACTCCCCACGCAATAGGCTATTCCAACAGATCGGGAGTCCACTTTGCAAGACCGTTTATAAAATACACTCCCACATGGCCCAGAAGCTTTACCCCTTCTAACCAGGAGCAGAGAAAAAAGATCGCAAAGATGAAGCAGATCCCCGTGCATCAGCTTATAAAGGGCAAGAGATTGCTCTTTGTGGACGACAGCATCGTAAGGGGCACTCAGCTGGGCGAGACAGTGTCGTTCCTCTACGAGCACGGCGCAAAGGAAGTGCATATGCGCTCTGCCTGCCCGCCCATCATGTACAACTGCAAGTATCTTAACTTCTCCAGCAGTAAAACGGAGATGGAGCTGATAACAAGGCAGATAATATTGCAGCTGGAGGGCGAAAAGGGACTTGACTACATCAGCGAATACGCAGATGCCACCACTCCCCGCGGCAAGGCAATGAGAAAGGCTATCTGCGACAAATTCCACTTCTCATCATTGGAGTACCAGTCCTTGGAGGGTCTGGCAGAGTCGATAGGTATCGACGAATGTGAGCTCTGCACGTATTGCTGCAGCGGCAAAGAATAATAAAAAACCATAACAATAAAAATAATTTTTTAATCTCTATATTGAAAGGATAGGTCATAATCATGAACACAAATTCCAAATCTGACAGCTATGCAGCAGCAGGCGTCGACATTACGGCAGGCTACAAGGCTGTCGAACTTATGAAACAGCATATCGCAAGAACAATGACCGGCAACGAGGTTTCCGATATCGGTGGCTTTGGCGGATTGTTTGAGCTGGATATGACAGGCATCACCAAGCCCGTACTGGTTGGCGGTACTGACGGCGTAGGTACAAAGCTTAAGCTTGCATTCATCATGGACAAGCACGACACAGTTGGTATCGACTGCGTTGCTATGTGCGTTAACGACATCATTTGCTGCGGAGCAAAGCCGTTGATGTTCCTTGACTATATTGCTTGCGGCAAGAACATCCCCGAAAGGATCGCTGACATCGTAAAGGGCGTTTCCGAGGGCTGTGTTCAGGCAGGCGCTTCCCTTATCGGCGGCGAAACTGCAGAAATGCCCGGATTCTACCCCGTTGATGAGTATGACCTTGCAGGCTTCTCCGTAGGCGTTGTTGACAAGGACAAGATCCTCAACAACAAGACAATGACAGAGGGTGACGTCATCATCGCTCTGCCCTCCAGCGGCGTACACTCCAACGGCTTCTCCCTTGTAAGAAAGGTATTTGACGTTGAAAATAAGGACATCAAGACTCCTCTTGAGTGTCTGGGCGGCAAGTCCATCGGCGAAACGCTGCTTACTCCCACAAGAATTTACGTAAAGCCCATGCTGGAGCTGTTTAACCACGTAACGGTAAAGGGCGTTTCCCACATCACAGGCGGCGGATTCTATGAGAACCTCCCCAGAAGCTTCCCCAAGGGTCTTTCCGCAAAGATCGAAAAGGACGCCGTTAAGGTACTCCCCATATTTGACCTTATCGCAAAGACAGGCGACATCCCGGAGAGAGATATGTTCAACACGTTCAACATGGGCGTTGGTATGAGCGTTATCACAAGCAAGTGCCAGGCTGACAAGGCTCTTGAGGTTCTCCGTGCTCAGGGCGAGGATGCTTACATCATCGGCGAAGTAATCAACAGCGACGAAGGCGTGGTGTTCTGCTGATGAGCAAAAAGCGCATTGCAGTGCTGGCGTCGGGCGGCGGTACAAACCTCCAGGCGCTTATAGATACTCAAAAAAGGGGCGAGCTGGGCAATGGCGAAATTTGTCTGGTGGTAGCATCAAAGCCGGGGATATTTGCTCTGGAAAGAGCCTCATCCAACGGCATTCCCACAAGCGTGCTGGCACGTAAGGATTACGAGGATATTGCCTCCTATTCAAGGGCGTTGGCAGACCTGCTTGTGGCGGAAAATATTGACCTCGTGGTGCTGGCAGGATTTTTGACCATCATCGACGAGCAGGTGTACCAAGCATTCCCCAACAGAATAATCAACGTCCATCCCGCTTTGATCCCATCCTTTTGCGGCAAGGGCTATTACGGCTTGCACGTGCATGAGGCGGCGCTGGCAAAGGGCGTTAAGGTGTCCGGTGCCACGGTGCACATCGTCACCCCCGAGTGTGACGCAGGCCCCATAATCCTGCAAAAGGCCGTTGAGGTAATGGAGGACGATACTCCCGAAACGCTTCAGCAGAGGATCATGGAGCAGGCAGAATGGAAGATACTCCCCAAGGCGGTACAGCTTTTCTGTGACGACAGACTGACCGTAAGGGATAACAAAGTTTATATCAACGATCAAGGAGAATAAAATGCAGATCTCAACTATTGCAAACGAATTGAATTCCCTTGCTTATCACGGCAGAGGAATCATCATCGGCAAAAGTGCCGACGGCAAAAAGGCGATCACAGCCTACTTTATAATGGGCAGAAGCGAAAACAGCCGCAACAGAGTGTTTGTTGCTGAGGGCGAAGCAATGAGGACAAAGGCTTTTGACGAGTCCAAGATGACGGATCCCCACCTTATCATATACTACCCCGTTAGAGTGCTGGGCAACAAGACCATCGTTACAAACGGTGACCAGACGGATACCATCTACAACCTCATGGACAAGCAGATGACGTTTGAGCAGGCACTCAGAACACGTGAGTTTGAGGATGACAAGCCCAATTTTACACCCCGTATCTCCGGTATCATCCGCAGAGAGGCTGACAACATAAATTTTGCAATGTCCATACTCAAGAGCGCAGAGGGTGACGACAGCTCATGCGAAAGATTTACATACGCATACTCCAACCCCATTCCCGGCAGAGCAAAGTTCATTCACACATACAACGGCGACGGCACCCCCCTCCCCTCTTTTGAAGGCGAGCCCAAGACTCTGGAGCTGCCCGACCTTGATATTGACGCCATGACGGAGCTTATATGGACAAACCTCAACTGCGACAACAAGGTATCCCTCTTTGTCAGATATATCGACATTGCCACAGGCGAGACAGACACAAGAATTGTTAATAAAAATCAGTAATAACGGAGAAATACAAAATGAAAGAATTTGAATTGAAGTACGGCTGTAACCCCAATCAGAAGCCGTCCAAGATCTACATGCACGATTCAAGCGATCTCCCCATAGAGATCCTTTCCGGTCGTCCCGGATACATCAATTTCCTTGACGCATTCAACAGCTGGCAGCTGGTCAAGGAGCTTAAGGAAGCGCTGGGTATGCCCGCCGCTACGTCCTTTAAGCACGTTAGCCCTACGTCTGCCGCTATCGGCACAAAGCTTTCCGACACACTCAAGAAGGCTTGCTTTGTTGACGACATAGAGGGTCTTGACGATTCCCCCCTTGCTTGCGCATATGCAAGAGCAAGAGGTACTGACAGAATGTGCTCCTACGGTGACTGGATCGCACTCAGCGACGTTTGCGACCTGACAACTGCAAAGCTCATCCATCGCGAGGTTTCCGACGGCGTTATCGCTCCCGGATATGACGACGATGCGCTGGAGCTTTTGAAGACAAAGCGTAAGGGCGCTTACAACATCGTAAAGATCGACCCCAACTACGTTCCCGATCCCGTTGAGCGCAAGCAGGTTTACGGCATCACTTTTGAGCAGGGCAGAAACAATTTTAAGATCGACAACGACCTGCTCAATAATATCGTTACAGAAAACAAGTGCCTCCCCGACAGCGCAAAGAGAGATCTTATCGTGGCTCTCATCACTCTTAAGTACACACAGTCCAACTCCGTTTGCTACGCAGTTGAC